>CAXGRW010000017.1:0-20820 GCA_964012125.1 uncultured Rhodopirellula sp. | reverse complement strand
AGTGTGCCTCGGAAATATCAAAGATTGACTTTTGGAACATCGGTGGGGGCAACCAGTGTTTCCATGAACTTGATAATCGCAGAGCGATCACTGTGAGGGAGATTTAAGAATCGATCACGAGTTCCGGTTGCTTCACCCTCGTGTACGCCGACGGCTTCGAGTAACGTCGCCGCCCGGCCATCATGCATGTACGGGGCTGAATCTTTCACACCCCATAACGGTGGCGTTCGCCATTCCTGCATGAAGTTGGTAGGCTCGATTGTGATTTTCAGTTGGTGTTTAAGACTTCGCGTGGGGCGAGTTTGCCTGCGTTTTCCAGCTTCTTCTTTCGGACTATTTTTCTCACGTAAAATCTGTTCCGATCGCCCTACATTTACAAACATCAGTCTTTGCGGTTGCTCAGCTGCCTTGAAAAGAAAAACTTTTGGCACTTTTCGGCCGTTCTGCGAGTTGTTGAGCGCGTCTGTTGAATCACCTAATGTGTTCGTTGAAATTGTTTCTCCTCCACCTAGATAATCACTTGGAAGCAGGCGGGCGGGTGGAAGAGTCGTTTCCGCATTGACGACAGGTGTAAATCTGATTCGAAAGGGTTCCGCAGCATTGATATCAGTCAATTCGTGACCCATGTCGTGCAGTAGCAGGTCACTGTAAATGCCTATTGCATTTTCAAGATTGGGTAGGTGGCAAACAGAGCAACCAATCGATGAAAACATTTTTTCACCACGTGCGACTTCTTCAAGCTCAACACTGTCGGTCGGCATATCACGAATGGGTGCTGGAAGTGCCTTGATGAAAATCGTCAAGGTGCGAATTTGATTGTCTGTGATATCGACGGAGGTGTTTTTGTAATTCGGATAAAGGGGGTCAGTGGGCTGTTTTCTTCGTCTGGTTTCGAGCCCAAGTTCAGCCGCGCATGCTTGATCGTTGAAGTCAATTAGTGATCCAATATTAGCTCGCCAGCCAAACTTTCCATATCGCCCATCTTTGAGTGTCGATGGTCGGCCGCTAATTTCTGGATGTGCTATTTGCTTTTTGGCAATGGCATCCAGTGCCTTGTTGCTCACTTGGTCGATGATGCCAGTTCCAAACAACGCGGGGGTATTTCGTTGAAACAAGCGTGCCTTGAGAGTCATGTTGTGGATTCCCTTTTTGAGCGAATACACGATAGGTGTCGCGTTAGCGATCCGAACTTCTTCAGGGCTGGCTGGACTGCCAAACGGGCTGAACTGGGCAGGAATACCAGACATGATCGCCTGATTCGCATTGAGGAATGCCCTGGATCCATGATGGTGAAGCGGCAAGGTGTTTTGCATGCTCCCGTCCGCGTCCACAAATCCCGGATGAAAAGTAACCAGCATGCTCGAAACCACATCAGGTCTGATCCTCACGTTGCTGACTCGCAGTGTTTCAATTCCCAGCGTTTTTGCGTTGAAAGGTGCAGCACCGCTGCCCCCAACACCACCCTGATGATGGCAGGCGACACACGACTTGGCATTGTGGAGTGGACCCAAGCCATCTCCGCCTAAACTCGGGTTTTTACTGATCCATTCCCGTTCAAAAAGTACCCTCCCTTCTTTGATGCGACTTTCATCGATGATGTTTGGTTCCGCCGCCAAGACGCGATCACTAGCGGTGATTGTTATTGCCGTGATCAAGACCGCCGAATAAATCAGAGACAGTCTTCGCTTTGAATATGATTTCGTCATTGCCTGTCCTGTTTGAATTTCGTTCAATACTTTTCGCTAAGCGGATTCTTGAACTATCTCGACGAGTCACGGCCAATCAAAAAGATGCATTTGACCCCAAGCCACGCGGGAACTGAGGGAATCGTCTGTTCAGTGGAACTCGGAAATCCATGCACCATCAAAATGTAAAAACCAAATGATCCGTTGAAGTCATCTTGTTGTTTTGTTTCAGGAGTTGTCTTGCAATTTCTGTTCTGTAAAACAGCGTGAAAAGGTCGTAACCATTTCGCATCGCTGCATTGTTTGTGTTCTCCGAGTTAATGCTGGGAAATCAGGGCCACTGCAAGTGAAAATAATACAGATAGCGTCTGTCCGTCAGCAAAGTTGCGACAAGGGAGCTTCTCATAGGGGAAGCAACCGAAAAATAAACTGATTTGCATCAAAGGTTTGCTTTCGGCACATTGGTGGGCGCCACCAGTGTTTCCATGAACTTGATGATCGCGGAACGATCCCTGTGTGGAAGGTTCAGGAATCGGTCACGGGTTCCGGAAGCTTCGCCATCGTGCATGCTGACAGCTTCCAGCAATGTGGCCGCTCGTCCATCGTGCATGTAGGGGGCTGAGTCTTTCACGCCCCAGAGTGGAGGAGTTCGCCACTCCTGCATAAAATTGGTGGGTTCGATGTGAACGCGAGTGTAGTTGGTTTGCTTGGTCTCAGTCACCTTTGTGTTTTGATCGGTAATGTCAACCGAGTATGTGTCTTTGCCAGAAGCTAGCGTTTGATACCGATTGGTTTTTGCGACGATCGATCGACTTGCCTGAGAACGATCTACTGATCTTTTGAGCTCGGATCCCGTCTTCACAAATCGAAGAACTGTATCTGGCTGCTGAGGACACTGGAATTCGTAGCTCACTGGCGTGTATCTGATGTTGGTTTTCCTGCGTGTCACTGGTGATAATTTCGCTTCAAGCGAGCCTCTTATGGAAGTCGAGCTACGTGCCATGGCACCGCTCATGAGGGAGGTGCCCCCGTAGTAGAGGTGGGACGTGTCAGACGTCAGCGCATCGTCGTAGAACCTGACCTGTTCGGCATTATCCGTCACACGTTGTCTCACCTGGCTGGCGGGAGTCATTCTGGTGATGTAGGGATCGGCTGGGTTCAAGTCGATCGACTCCTGACCCATGTCGTGTAGTAACAAGTCACTGTACAGACCTACTGCTGGGCTTACGTTGGGTACATGACACACAGCGCATCCAACACGAGTGAAAAGTTGCTCACCACGGATAGCAGCATGATGTGCCTCGGGGTCTTGAGGGAATCTGCGTGTTGGAGCCGGCAAGTTTGCTACAAATGCTGCCATCGTCCGAATCTGTTCGTCAGAAATATCGATCGTTGGATTCTGGTAGCCCGGCCTTGTAGGGTCTGAGGGTTGAGATTTGCGAGCTGTTTCCAGGCCAACTTCAGCCGCACATGCTTGATCGCAAAAATCAAGCAATGTGGCGATGTTTCCTCTCCAACCAAATCTTCCGTAGCGTCCATCGGGTCGCGTTGCAGGACGTCCACTGATTTCGGGATGCTTTTCCTGTTCGCGTGCCATGGTCTTCAGCTGCTTCCCTGTGATCTGATCGATCAAACCACTTCCGAAAAGTGGCGTTGTGTTGCGTTGAAATAGTCTGGCTTGGATGGCAACTTTGTATTTCCCATTTTGCGTCGTGTAGGTCAGCGGCGTCGCGTTTGCGTGTCGAGTTTCGGCAGCATTGGTGGGGCCACCTTCTTCGCTGAATTGGGCGTTCGCGTGCCTCATGATCGAATCACGCAAGCTCGTAAATGCAGGTGTGCCACCATGGTGTGCAATGCCAATCGTATTAAACACTCGTCCCGTGGAATCAACAAATCCTGGGTGAAAGCCACGAACTGAATTCGCAATCACATCGTCATTGATGGGGCCACCCGAAATCCGCATTTTTTTGATGCCGACCGATTTTGCATTGAATCGGGCGTCACCACTACCACCGACACCTCCTTGGTGATGGCAGGCTACACACGACGTCGCATTGTGCAGTGGTCCCAACCCATCATTTCCTAAGCTTGGATTGCGGCTTGACCATTCCCGCTCAAAAAGTGCTTTGCCCTGTTCAATACGCAGTTGATCAATGCGCTGTTGGTCAATCGCGTTGGGTTCCACCGCGACAAGGCAAGCACTGCTGAACAGCGTGACTGCCATGATTAAGTTGGCGGTGATGGTCGATAATCGCAGTTGCCTCAAAAAAGATCTGGTCATCAGATTTCCTCTTTTTGAATAGGTTGCAAATCAGATTTGTCAGCTGTCTTGGCTCTTCTCAACAAACCCCAAAATCGTGCAGGAGGATCCTTTTCACGAATGATTTGGGGGAGGCGGTTGTTGGGTGAGACCAGCAGGTAACGCACCATTGACGGTGAAAAAAAAGTTAAGGGTTTTAGGTCGCGTTCGCGGACGAGCGCGGTGAGTTGTTGGGCAGTGATGGTGCGAAACGGAAATTCGGTTGCTGAATCGTGCGCTTTCTGCCACGAGGTTCCGTTGCGATGTTTGGGAGCCTTTGTCGGTGGCCAAGGGAATTGCTGAACATGGCTGGGAGATTTAACCGCCATGACAAAGGTGCCAGCGTGCTTCTGATCATCAAACCATTTTAAAAATTCTGTTTGGTCGCTGCCCGCTGCCACTGCGCACTGTTGCCAGAGAAGTTCGACGAAGATATTCCAATCTTGCTGAACGTCCATCCCTGCGATGAATGGTGTGATCGCTTGGCACCAAGAATAACGGGCCTCGGAATGTTGCTCCAGAATGACAAGTCTTCTGGCATCAAGGTCTGTCGTTAAACCAAAGCGTGTTTGTACATCATAGTTGTAAGTCGGTTGTAAAGCTGAATACAGTTTGTAGAGCTGATGTAAAGGTGGTGTTGTTGGTGCTGCTGCATTATCGACCAAAGCGTCGTCTTGCTTCCTGGCCTCAATCATTTGCTGCAGTTTCATGTTCCAAAGACGTCCCAGTCGCGTCTTGTTGCGTTGAACAATTGCTTTGGTTGCCTGATCCGGAGTGGCCTCGTTCAGTTCACGCAGTGTTTTGACTTCTTGAGCGTCTTCAATGAGTGTCAGCAAGTCAGTCGCACTGGGGATGCCAATGGATAGAGCGAGCAAGTGGTAAGTATTGTCACAGACAAAAAGAACAACCCGCTTCGGTGAATTGCTCGCTATCCCCCCCGAAAGCTCGGATGGTGTGCCAGCAGCGACTGACTGAAGAGAGAGCTTGTCTTTTAAGTCTGGACGAAGCTTCAGGACCCGGTGGCAAGTGTGATGAAACTCAGCAGCGCACCAACCTTGTTGAGCTTGGTCTGCCGGTTGTGCCGCATCTGCGTTGCGGCGATTGGCGGCCGCTGGCGGATCGTGGAACGCATCATCATTGGTCACCAGCATCAACACAAGTTTGCTGGCCTGGTTTTCCGCTGACAAAGCAGTAAATGCAGCCTGCCAATTCAGTGCCGGCTCTTTTAGAGGTTCCGCGATAAGGATCGAACATGAACCCGATCCCTGCAGGAGAAATACTGCTATTAGCCACGATAAACGCATAGTGCCGCCGAGTAAGATGAGCTGTTGGCCTCGGGCATCACCCGTGAACGGTAGCAAATTGGCGGTTGAGGGTCAATCAAAATTATGAAGACAGGAAGCGGCGTTATTTCTTCGATATTTCGTTTATCCGATCAAATCCCGCAACTTATTGGCAGCTTTGAACGCTAACAGCATGATTGTTGCATTGGGATTGCCGTGGGGCAGCCTTGGCAAAATGCTGGCATCCACCACCCATGCTTGCCTGAATCCCTTCAGTCGAAAGTCGGGGCTTACCACTGAGGCACTCATGGTACCCAGACGCGAAGTACCAGCCGGGTGGTAGAGTGTTTGTGAGTAGCGGGAGATCGCTCTTTCCATATCCTGCCCAGTGTCGCGTTTTTTACCAGGAAGTGTCTCTGTAACGATCCATCGCGACAAATCTGTTTCTGCAACAAGCCGTCGGGCCAGCCGCATTCCGTCAATCGTTACGTCGCGATCGCTCGTGTCTTGAAGGTAGTTGGGATGAATGCTTAGTGGCACTCGCGGATCGGAGGATTGTAGTTGCAACATGCCTGTCGACTGTGGCTGGGTCGCATTCACACCGAGGGTCATGAAGGCACGGCCTGCTGGTTTTGGGTAGCTGAGGTAATGCGTAGGGGTCACATGGATTTGGACAGAGTCCTGCAGGAATAGGCCTCCGCATTCTGCCAAATTGGAAGCAAGTGGACCTGTGCCTAGTGTTTGCCATCTCACGATGTCCTGAACTGAAGCATGTGAGGGAAATCGTCCTGACCTGACCTGAAAGATCATTGGCATGATTAAGTGATCCTGCAGGCCTTGACCGACTTGCTCTGATTCAAGGCGTACTTCAATACCTGCTTTTTCAAGCTGGTCAGGGGGGCCGATCCCGCTCCGCATCAGTATGGCGGGCGTAGCGATTGCCCCGGCACATAGAATCACACCTTTGTTGGCAAGGATCTCGTTCTTCCCTTGGTCATCGCATGTTTCCACACCAATGATGCGATCGCCTTTGCAGATCAAGCGATTCACTGTTGTGCGTTGGACTTCAATGCTGCCGCCCGCTTGCTCTGTGGTGAGAAGCTCGGCAGGGTTCCAGCGACGACCCGATCGGTTGAGCCGCATGTAAGTCCAAGCGGCGCCCGCATCAAACTGTTTTGTTGCATTGAGAAAGCGTTGGGCCGCTTCGCTTTGCCACGCGGGTTGTTCAGGACGAGTCAATTGACTCAGGTCGTTTAAATCCTGCTGCAGCTCCGAGATACTCCACACACCACCGCTTGCTTCGACCAACATCTGCAAATCTTTGCGTGTTGGAGGAAACCAGATCATCGCATTGATGCGGCTGCTGCCACCCAGACCTCTGCCACGCGGCCAACCAAGGATCCGATTGGCGAGCTGAGGGTTTTCTGACGTTGCCAAGTTCCAGTCTTCATCGGAACCCAGCAGATTCAACCACTTGGCAGGTCGTTCACGATCGACTCGTCGCGCGGCGTTGATGGGTGGTTCAATGATGGTGACTTTGTCACACCGCGATCCATGCGGATTTGCTAGACGAGAAGCGACAACGCAACCTGCTGATCCGCCGCCCACGACAATCCAGTCTGTTTTAATCATGCTGGCATCGGCTCCTGCATTTTTCAGTCTTCGTCAGATTTATTGGGCTTCGTCAGATTTATCGGGCATTGGGTGCTTAACCATTGGATTCTCAAACATAGGGTTCTCAGCTATCGGGCTGGATTGCAGAAAAGAATGAGCAAGCTCAAGACAATTCATGCTTTCGTGAGGAGTGTTCTGGATCATGGTCAACGTTTCGACGAGCTTTCAAGGATCTTCGGCCTGAACAAAGGGGGCCTAGCCTGTTTTGCGGGTATTTTGATGGTCAATGGTCGATTTGGCATTTGTTGATTACGATTTCGGACACGTTTCTGGTATACGGACGGCCTTCCTGTCATTTTTTACTGCTGATTGTCATGACCGAATCTGCAAGCTCACCAAAAATTTCCCGCTTTGGCTCGATCACCACGGCTCCACCCGATGCAATTTTGGGCCTTACCGAGGCGTTTGTTGCTGATCCGAGTCCTACCAAAATGAACCTCAGCGTCGGTGTTTACAAGGATGCTACTGGAAAGACACCCATTCTTGAGTGTGTCAAAGAGGCAGAGCGGCAATTGGTTCAGGGCGAGGTCACGAAAGGTTATTTACCGATCAGTGGCGTGCCTGAGTATTGTTCGCAAGTTGGGGATCTGATTTTTGGTGACACGATCGATCGATCTCGCTTAGCCACCTTGCAGACACCCGGCGGGACGGGTGGTTTGCGAATTGCCGCAGGTTTCCTGGCAAGTCAACTTGCTCCCATTCGCTTGTGGACTCCCAGCCCGACTTGGGCCAATCATCTCCCGGTATTCGCCTCGGAAGGCGTGCCCATGGAATCCTATCGTTATTTATCAGCAGATCGAACATCGTTTGATATCGAAGGAATGATCGATGATTTGCAATCCAAGGCGAAGCCTGGCGAAGCTGTTCTATTGCACGCTTGCTGTCACAATCCAACTGGCATCGATCCTACGCCTGAGCAGTGGGCTGAAATCGCCAAAGTGCTCGCGTCCAAAAATCTGTTGCCTGTGATTGACTTTGCGTATCAGGGATTTGGTAAAGGGTTGCAGGAAGATACTGCCAGCATTCATGCGGTCCTGAAAGAAAATGAAGAAGCGATCGTGTGCAATTCATTCTCTAAGAATTTTGGTCTGTACAGCGAACGCGTTGGCGGATTGACCCTCGTCGCTGCAGATGACTCTGCAGCAAAGGCGGCGATGAGTCAATTAAAGAAAGTTGTTCGTTGCAACTACAGCAATCCACCTCGTCATGGCGCTGCCATTGTTTCCACCATTTTAGGTGATCAGAATCTTACTTCGAGCTGGCACGCAGAGCTCGCCGCGATGCGTGATCGAATTCAGCAGTTGCGAACCCAGTTTGTCGACACAATGAAGACCAGTGGATCGGGGCATGATTTTTCATTCCTGCTACCGCAGAATGGAATGTTTTCCTACAGCGGCCTGAACAAGATGCAAGTTGACCAACTCAAGAATGAACACAGCATCTATATCGTTGGCAGTGGTCGCATCAACGTCGCCGGAATGAGTGAAAATAGAATGGAGCAGCTCTGTTCCGCAGTCGCTCAGGTGCTTGAGAGCTAACGCGGTGAGTAGTCTTGGATCCTGAGACCCTACTGCTTTTTGACCAGCAAGTTCTCAACCAGGCAATTCCCAGTGCGGCCCGTATTCATTTTTTCCTGCTTTGCTTACGTTGCAGATTCTGCAACGCCTTAGCCTCAGCAGCAGGCTCGTATCGCGGGTTACGCTGTGTGGGAATGGGGGCGTTGATCTCACTTTGCCACGTGCGTAATTGCGAAAGCAGCTCATTAGCCTTTTCCGGATTTCTGCTCGACAGGTCCCGCGATTCGCTAATGTCATTTTCGAGGTCGTAAAGCTCGACAGCACCATCCTCGAAATACTGATGAAGCTTCCATCGGCCATGTCGTATGATGCTACAGGGACGACTTCGATACAGCAGGTCCCGTTGTCCATCGATCCGCTGATAACTCTGCAGATACGCTGGGAAATGCCAGAATAAGGCACGATCTTCTAAGGAAGTTTTGTTTTGTAGCAAAATTGGCAGCAGACTCTCTCCGTCGCGCGGTTGGTCCTTGGGTAATTTTGCTTTGGTGATCTCACAGAAGGTGGGATAGAAATCAACATTGATGACGGGCTCATCGGATTGGCTGCCAGCAGCAATCACGCCTGGCCAAGTCACAAACATCGGCTCTCTGATGCCACCCTCGTAGTAGGTGCCCTTGTAGCCTTTTAGTGGAGTCATGGATGTAGCGGGACCGTAACCACCGTTGTCAGATGAGAAAAAGATCACTGTGTTCTCTTTCAATCCGGTCTCTTCAAGTTTTTCCATGATGCGTCCCACACCAGTATCCACACTCTCAATCATTGCTGCCATGACAGCGTGTGAATGTAGTTCTCCCTTGGGCTTGGCATTGTACTTTGTCACGAGATCGGGCTTGCCTTGCAGCGGAGTATGTACAGCAAAGTGTGTCAGGTACAGAAACCACGATTGCTTGCGGTTGCGATCAATAAAATCGATGGCTTCGTCTGTTAAACGATCCGTGAGGTACTCGTCAGAGGGAGCATTTTTCAGTCCGGGTGCGTTGGGATGAGGTGGGTAGTAACCACGTGGTGGACTTCCGCTGTGGGTGCCCGCAAAGTTGAAGTCGAAACCGTAGGGAAGTGGATCATCGCTAAGATGCCACTTTCCAATCGTCCCCGTGCGGTAACCACTCGCTTGAATCTGATGCGCCCATGTACGTATTCCCTCTGGCAATGTATCTGTGCCGGGAACATGCATCCACTTGCCAAATTTCGGGTTGCCCCGACGCGACGTGCCCACGTTGTAAATTTCATGGCGAGGCGTGTATTGACCGGATAGCAAACAAGCTCGGGCTGGCGCGCAGTTGGCTGATGCAGAATAGGCATTCGTGAAAATCATGCCCGACTTGGCCAGTGCATCCAGATTCGGTGTTTCGTAGTAGTCGGATCCCATGAATCCACAATCCCGCCAGCCATAGTCGTCCAGAAAGATGAACAGCACATTTGGGCGATTCAGGTTTTCTGACTCCTTGTCTTGTGCGACCAGTTGGGCTGGCTCACTCAATAGTGTCAGTG
Source organism: uncultured Rhodopirellula sp. (assembly GCA_964012125.1). Lineage (GTDB taxonomy): Bacteria > Planctomycetota > Planctomycetia > Pirellulales > Pirellulaceae > Rubripirellula. The sequence goes on along the minus strand of CAXGRW010000017.1, from coordinate 10,808 downwards.
CGATTGTCAGTTGCAGGCAGAGCCTAAGATTGAATGGGATCATTGTTTTTTTGGTGAACTGACAGATAAGTAACTTGGTTTTGCGACTGCCGACGTGTCAGGAAAGAATTTCTTTCACGACCCGACATTCTTCAACACCAGTGAGGCGTTGGTCGAGCCCTTTGAAGGGATAGCGGAAACGGTCATGGTCAATCCCCATCAAGTGCAGAATGGTCGCATTCAGGTCGCGGACATGCACCGGATCTTTGACGATGTTGTAACTGAATTCATCAGTTTCACCGTGTACAACTCCACCCTGCACACCTCCACCTGCCATCCAGATAGAGAAGCATTTTGGGTGATGATCGCGACCATAGCTGGTTTTGCTCAGTGGACCCTGGCAATAGGTGGTTCGACCAAATTCTCCCCCCCAAACCACCAGCGTGTCATCCAACATCCCACGCTGACGGAGATCAGTTAGCAGACCTGCAGATGGCTGATCAACATCGCGACACTGATTTGGCAAGTCCTTGGGGATGCCTCCATGTTGGTCCCAGCCACGGTGGAAAATCTGAGTGAACCGAACTCCCCGCTCGGCCATCCGTCTCGCCATCAGGCATGTGTTTGCGAATGTTCCCGGAGTCGAAACTTGCGGTCCGTACAAGTCCAGCACATGTTGAGGTTCGTCACTGATGTCTGACAGTTCCGGAACGCTTGTTTGCATTCGGAATGCCATTTCATATTGCGCGATGCGGGCGTGAGTTTCAGGGTCACCAAGCTGCTCTGCTGTTCCTTGATTAAGCCGGGCAAGTGAATCAAGCATGCGGCGACGTACGGTTGGGTCGACCCCGTCAGGATTGGAGAGGTACAGTACCTGATCTCCTTTGCTGCGTAGGGCGACGCCTTGATACTTGCTGGGCAGGAAACCGCTGCCCCATAATCGGTTGTACAACGCTTGTGCCTGCTTGCGACCACTCCAAGTGGGGGTCATGACCATGAAGGCTGGCAGGTTTTCGTTCTCCGTTCCGAGTCCATAGCTGAGCCATGAACCAAGACTGGCTTTGCCAGGTAATTGATCTCCCGTGCAGATATAGGTGATCGCTGGGTCATGATTGATCGCTTCGGTGTACATCGAGCGTACTAAGGCAATCTGGTCCGTTTTCTTTGCCATGTGCGGCATCAGTTCACTCACCATGGTGCCGCTGGAACCATGAGGTGCAAACTTATAAATACTTGGCGCGATCGGGAATCTTGCCTGACCACTCGTCATCGTTGTCAAACGCTGACCCTGACGAATCGAATCGGGGAGATCCTTGTCGTACCAATCAGCCATTTCAGGTTTATGATCCCACATGTCCATCTGGCTTGGTGCGCCAGACATGAACAGATAAATTGCACGACGTGCTTGTGGTTGGTGATGTGGTAAACCGGCTAACCCACCTGTCGATCCATCACGATTAGCGGCACATGATTCGTCCGATTGCAATGATGCCAACGCTGCGGCACCAATTCCAGACGAGGTGCGAGAAAAGAATGCCCGGCGGGTAAGAGCGGCGATTCGTGGATCGTTATGCATGGGAGGAAACTTCAAAGAACAATATTCAATTTCGTTGCAGTGGACTTGTCATTCACTTGGAAACTGCTTCATCGAGGTTAAGCACTGTACTGGCCAAAATCGTCCATGCAGCCTCAGTGGGATCAGCATTTTTTGAAACCTTTGCGGTCAAGTCAGGTTGATCTGCGTAGTAGGCGATCAGGTCGCTAAGCAGGCTCTGGACTTCAGAATGCTCCGCTTTGGAGGGTGGGCGAGATAAGACGGTCTCATAGAGCCAGACAATTCGAGCAGTCAATCGCTCTGCTTCGGGTTCACTCGGGACCTCAGTTGCGCTCAGCACCCGCATCGCGAGCTTTTCGGCCGATTCGACATACTGGGTCTCATTCATCAATAGTAGAGCTTGCAACGGTGTGTTGGTCCGTTCGCGGCGAGCGGTGCAGGATTCTCGGCTTGGCGCGTCAAAGGTCGACATTTGTGGGGGAGGACTGGTGCGTTTCCAGAACGTAAAAACACTTCGACGATGAACCTTGTCACCATTGTCAGGTTTAAAGCTGACCGTGTTGCTGCCCGAGTAGCCCACTGCTTTCCAGAGTCCATCTGGTTGTGGGGGTTTAACACTGGGGCCACCGGGGTGATCAGTCAGCAGTCCAGCAACGAATAGTGCCTGATCACGCAGAACTTCCGCATCCAGACGATGACGTGAACCTCGGGCAAGCAAGCGATTCTCAGGATCGGTTTCTTGTGCTGATGGGCTGACCTTGGACGACCTTGTGTAGGCATCTGTCATGACCAATGTCTTTAAAAATCGTTTGACATCCCAGTCGTGGGTCTGAAAATCGACCGCCAAATAATCGAGTAACTCTGGATGGCTTGGTGGCTCACCCTGACTGCCAAAATCTTCACTCGTTTTGACGAGACCGACTCCAAAAATCTGCTGCCAGTAGCGATTGACCGCGACTCGGGCAGTCAAAGGATGGTTTTCCATCGCGAGCCATTGAGCAAGCCCCAAACGATTGGCCGGAGCATCGGCGGGCATTGCGGGCAGGAAGGTCGGTGTTGCTCGGGGCACGGGCTTGCCCGGTTGGTCATACTGACCCCGAACCAGAACATGTGATTGTCGAGGTTTCGCCAACTCTTTCCAGACAAGTGTCGTCGATACGCTGTCATTCACTTTCTTTAATGCTTTTCGCACGCCTTTTTCCTGATCTACCAAGGCAAGCCAATCAGGATGCAGACAGTACACTTTGCGGTAGAAGTTCATGAGCGAAACCCGATCCTGTTCGCTACGTTCCTGTTCCGCGACACTCAGTAGTTGATTTAACTGACGCGGAGTATCGATAGCAGGTGAACGGAATGCAAAGGTAAGACGTGACGGGGGGCTGTAATTCACCACCTTGAAATAGAGGTCATTGTCTCCTTGCTTGAGATCCAACTCGTATTCTAAGGCGAGTGGATTGAGCTTCTGCTGTTCCTTTGAAATGGAAACCTGTTTTCCGTTCAGGTAGATCGCATGGCCACCATCAGTACCAAATAACAATGTAACCTTTGTTGCTTTGGGTGCTGATAATTGCTGATGCAGTACCATCACACTGCTGCGATCCTCAACTGTAGGAAGATTCTGAATCTGTACTTCCGTCAGGTCGATGCGTTCCTGCCACCGGTAAGGTCGGTCTTCATGATTGAAGACTTCATCTGGCTTGAACTCACCTTGCTGTGAAGCATACTTGCGACCGTAGGCTGCGATTGCGTTCTCGACCGTGAAAGGTCCTGCCGCCGAAACGGGACTCAGGGTGATCCGCTGGTCGACAGGAACTGTTGGGCTGGTATCGCTTACCGAAAGACGCACACGTCTTAGATGATGCGTTGCAAACTTGGACTGATAGTGCAAACGAATTCGAACTTTTCCATTCTCCCCTTCTGCCATCAGGGCGGGAATTACAAACCAGGCTGATCTACCACCCGGTTTCTGGTGTCCACCGACTGCCCAACCAGTGCTGTCGTTTATCTTGGAATCAAAAGCTTGGCGGATGCTGAAAGAACCATCCTTCTGTTCGAAGTCCGCAAAGCCGTAGGTGATCGGTACCTTCAACCATTGTCCTTCGAGCGAGTCATCAGTGATTTCGACACTGATTTCTGACAAGACGGCATTGCCATTGGTCGAGCTGCCAACGCGATTGTTCGCTTCATCCACCAAGGCTTCAAGATGCAAGGTTTGCCATTGCGTTCCGGACTTAATGGGGGCAACGATCGTGGTGGTGTCTTTCGCGGCGGGTGAGGCGGTGAATTCAAATGAGCCATCTTCGCGGATAGTCATTTGGGTGCCGGCCTCAGAATCAACGCGTGTAGGCATCAATCGTTCGACTTTTGGTGCAATGCCTTTGACCAATGCCTGTTCCCAGGCACGCTGAGCCGAATCCACGGTCCTGATTGGCATGACCATGCTGTTCCGCAGATCAATCAGAGTTTCTTCAAAGTCTCCGACTTGCTGCTTCTGTTCTTTTGTGGGAACTGGAATTGCTGGTGCTGGATTCTTGATATTCGCATCCAACGCTCGACCGTCCAAGCTGTTGAAGTAAGAGAACAGTGAGTAGTAATCTTCCATCGAGATAGGATCAAATTTGTGGTCGTGACATACCGCACAACCGGTGGTCAATCCAAGAAAAATGGTTCCAAAGGCATCGGTGCGATCGATCACGTTTCGTGTGAAAACCTCATCGTAAATGGAGCCACCCTCACCTGTGGTGACATTCAAACGGTTGAAGCCACTTGCAATTTTTTGTGATTGATTTGCATCTGGAAGCAAGTCACCCGCGAGCTGCAGGGTCATGAACTCATCAAAGGGCATGTTGTCATTGATTGCCTGGATCACCCAGTCACGATAAGGCCACATTTCGCGATAGTTATCCAGATGCAAACCATGTGTGTCTGCGTAGCGGACAAGGTCAAGCCAATAACGCCCCACATGTCGCCCGAATTCTGCAGAGCCAAGCAGGCGATCAACCAGACGTTCATACGCGTTTGGTGATTCATCAGACAGAAACGCAGTGACCTGCTCGCGGGTAGGAGGCAGACCGGTAAGATCAAGACTGACTCGGCGTATCAATGTTCGGCGATCTGCCCTTGGGTTCAGTTCCAAGCCAGCAGACTTGGCACGTTGGTTAATCAGGTAGTCGATCGCCGCAGGACTATCGTTGGAGACATGAGCGGGGAACTCAGGCTGCGCGGGGGACCGAAACGACCAGTGCTGCTCGATCTTCGCTCCTGATTCAATCCACCGTTCGAGGCGTTTGCGTTGCGCTGATGCTAACGGTTTGTGGAATTCCGGTGGCGGCATCAACAGGTCAGCATCCTTGGAGTTCACTCGCGATAGCAATTCACTCTTGGATAGATCACCTGAGGTCACGACGCTTGACAGCCCTGCTGCGGTATCAAGTCGCAGGTCAGCTTCTCGTGTCTGCTCGTCAGGGCCATGGCACGCGAAACAGTGATCTGAAAGAATCGGGCGGATTTCCCTCGAGAAGTCAGGTGCGTCGATTTGCTCGACATCCTCTGCCACAGACCATTGCGTCAATGCGGGAAGGACCGTGATACCCAAGGTTAAGAGCAGCGTCACGGCAACGAGTTGGGGCCGATTGAGCATGTATCAGGGACAACTGAGATGTAGGACGAAACAGGAGAACGATGCCATTGGGTTACTACCCATTACATTCTACCGCCGTTTACCACTGTCGGAAAACGAGAAGCCAACAAACAAGGGCTCTGCCGAGGGAATGGATGGACAAAGCCTACAATCGGCAAAAACCGAGATCTGAAGTACCTGCCACGTCATAGCGAGTTTTGGTTGCGCTGATGGCTCGCCGCATGAAAGCTGGCGTTATGAGTTGACGCGATTGGTCGGAGCGTGTGTTTGGAGTGGAAATTGAATCAGATCAGTGTGGCTTCAACCCACAGTATTTTCTCTTGCCGTTACTTCAAACGGAGGCGTCGCCCCAACCACCGCCGCCGGGTGTTTCAATGATCAGTCGATCACCGGCAACTACCGAAAGAGATGCTGTTGCGGCAAGTGATTCAGTTTTCCCATCGTGTATGAGCAGGTTCCGTCCAACTTTACCCGGCGTGCCACCTGCCGCGCCGTAGGGGCCGACGTTGCGTCGGCCAGTGAGCAGGGAGATGACGAGAGGCTTCATAAACTCGAACTCCCGGATCATGCCATCTCCGCCACGGTGTATTCCCGAGCCACCGCTCTCACGTCGAATGGCAAAGCGTCTCAGACGTACGGGTAATCTTGATTCCAGAATTTCAGGATCGGTGATACGGGTATTGGTCATGTGCGTGTGCACAGCGTCTGCTCCTGATCGTGCTGCTGTCGCGCCACTTCCTCCACCGATGGTTTCGTAATAACCAAAGGTTGAATCACCAATCAGCACGTTGTTCATGGTTCCTTGCGAGGCTGCCGCTACGCCTAAGGCACCCAGCAGCACATCAACGATTCGCTGGCTCGTTTCAACGTTTCCGGCCACGACTGCAGCGCACCTTGTGGGGTCGGCGTGGTGAGGTGGATCCAGCATGCCGTCAGGGATCCGAATAGTCACGTCCCGCAGCACTCCATCGCATAGGGGCAAGTCGGAACCAGAAACACATCGCAGCACGTAAAGAGTAGCCGCTGTCACGATAGCTGGCGTTGCATTGAATCCATGGGGATGGACCGGTGAGGTATCAAAACAGACATCAAGGTGATTTTTATCCCGTTTGATTGTTGTAGAAATGTGGCTGCCATCATCCAAATGGTCTTCGAAGTTCATCGGGCAGGTGGGCAACTTCTTTATCCAGCGTTGCATGGAATCGCCTGCCAGATCCAGAATTTTCCCCATGAATGTGTCGATTGTTTTTACGGAGTATTGTTGAGCCAGTTCTGTCAACGCTTGTACGCCATGGGCACCTGCAGCCTGTTGTGCGGCAATGTCTGCCAAGTTCTCACCGACACATCGCGATGGATAGCGACCTGTTGAAAGCAGTCGCTTCAGATCGACCTCATGGTTGTTTCCCGATTTCACTAACGCGAAGTTTCGAATCACTACACCTTCTTCTGCCAAGGATGTCGCATTTGGAGGCATGGAGCCCGGCGTGCGTCCACCTATCTCAGCGTGGTGTGCCCGTGAGGCCACGTAGAAATCGGGTGGTCTTTTTTTCGCTTCAGTGTCACAGTTGCTCATTTGAGGGTCACAGAAGACTGGCGTGATCGCAGTCACGTCAGGTAGGTGTGATCCACCGGCATAGGGGTCGTTACTGAGGTAACAGTCGTGAGGAGACATTTCCGGAAACTGTTCCATGACTTGACGAACTGTATGCCCCATCGCCCCCAGATGAACTGGTACGTGGGGTGCATTGGCGATCAATGAGCCATCATGCCGAAACACTGCACAGCTGTAATCACGCCGTTCTTTAACGTTGACACTGATCGCTGTTCTTCGCAAAACCTCGCCCATCGCATCAGCAATGCCCTGCAATCGTCGGGCGATGACTTCCAGCAGAACTGGATCCGATGTGAGTTTTTGCGGTTCTGTTTCAAAGTTTACATTTTCCAGTGTCACGTCCGTGCCGCTGCAGGTGACCTCCAGTATTCCATCCCGGATCTTGCTGGCTTGCCATCCCGGTTCCACAACAAGCGTGGAATGATCGCCCACGATCATCGCCGGGCCTGAAATGATTTTGGCTTGAGGAAGAGAGTCGCGATCAATTTGCTGTGCCTCCAGCCATTGACCTTCGTGCCAAATCTTCGCTGTGCCAGCCGTACCAACAGCAGTTGGCTGATGCTCGTAAAAGGGCTTGTGCTCAGACTGCAGCGTGGCGTCACATCGTAATGCTGCTAATTCAACAGCACGGTCAGCCTGAATGTAGCCAAAGATCTTATTGTGTTTTTGATGGAATCTTTCCTGCAGTGTTTCAGTGGGAGACAAAGGGATGCTTAGAGAGGCCTCAGTCCCTTGATATCGGAGATCGGCTTCGAGAATATGATTCAGTTGTTGTCCCGGTTCGAGTTCATCTTTGAGTTGCTGTTTGGCATCCTGTGTCAACTTCGCTGCAGTTGCTTGAATCGATTCTGGTGTGAGGTCTTTAAGTAATTCGTAAATACCTTGTGTCACCACTTGACCTTGATCTGCCAGTCCCATTCCCAAGGCGCTTAGCATTCCCGAGTCGGGATGGTCGAGTATTCGTTTCATTCCCAAGACCCTGGCAACTCGGCACAGGTGTTGGCCCGCCGCGCCACCAAACCCGACCAGCACCATGTTCCGAACATCGCATCCTTGCGCGGTGCTCACTGTACGTACAGCCTCGGCCATGTGGGTCACAGCGATCGAAAAAAAACCTTCCGCTAATTGCTCAGTAGAGTTCAGTCCTGATTTTGGGTGAATTTGTTGCAGGACAGATTGCAACGCTTCTGTGGCTGCTTGGCGATTCAATGGAAAGGGAAATCGCTTTTCCGGTACTCTACCAAGTAACAGATTGACATCAGTGACCGTCAGTGGGCCGCCTCGTCCGTAGCAGGCTGGTCCGGGATTGGCACCCGCGCTTTCGGGGCCAACGGCCAGACGTTGTTCCGAGTTGTAATGGCAGATGGATCCTCCACCCGCTGCTACCGTTTCAATGTCCATCATGGCTGTCATCACTCGCACGCCTGCGACACGCGATTCGTACCGTCGCCCAACTCGGCCCTCGTAGCGACTGACGTCTGTGCTGGTCCCGCCCATGTCCAAGCCGATTGCATTTTTGGCATCTGCGCGTTCTGCAACGTGCCCCAATGCAACGACTCCGCCTGCTGGACCTGACAGGATGCTATCTCGGCCCCGGAAGGCCGCAGGCGATACCAGTTTGCCATTACTGGTCATCAGGCGTAGGCGGCACTGGGAATCACCACCAAACTGCTGCCAAACGTTTGTTACATATCCGGATAGAATCGGATTCAGGTAAGCATCCAGAACCGTTGTTTCCGTACGCGATACGTACTTGATCAGTGGTGACACTTCACTGGAGCGGGAGATGTTTTGGAATCCTGACTTCTTGGCCAATTCTTCGATCCGTCGTTCATGCTCATCGTTGACATGGGAATGCAGAAGACAAATTGCGAGTGAATCGACTCCATCACTTTTGAGCTTGGAGAGGATAGCGGTCACTGAATCAATGTCCATTGGCTGAATGACCGATCCATTGGCATCAAGCCTTTCATCAATTTCCAGGACGTGGTCTGTGAGCGGGGGATTCTTTTTAATGGAGAGTGAGAAAAGGTCAGGCCGATCCTGTTCACCGATCCGAAGGATGTCAGCGAAACCCTTCGTTACCAGTACTGCTGTGCTTGCGCCTCCGCGGGTCAATAACGCATTGGTGCCACGGGTCGTTCCGAGCCGAACGTCGAGAGCGGGCAACGGATTATCCAAAGGAATACCGAGCAGTAGTCGAGTTGCCAGAACGGGTGCTTCAAGATTGGCGTTGAGTTCAATGACTAACTTTTCATTCGTGGCATTGCGAGATTCGCCACCCGACACTGTTCCGATGTTGCTGGGGTTTTCTTGATTGGACTCGCCAGCATTGTTTTCACCGAACGTCAGTATCCCATTTTCGTGTTTAGTGATCTTCCCAAGTGGTCGCCGCTGTCCCTTGGAATCAAGGATGGCTACTGTGGCATTTTTCCAGAACCCGGAGATGTCGTGTCCGGCAAGTTCGGTTGCGCGGAAGCTATGGCTGGTAATCCATCCTTCGATCTTTGCTCGGATCACTCCACTGCTCAGTACCTTCGTGTGGTGTCGCGTTGACCCATCAATGACGATGCAGTCAGTGAAGGTTCCGCCGACGTCTGCCCAAACTGTTACTGTCATGAGTTAAACAAAGCCAGGCTTTCTTTGGCTGCTGGTTGATCAATCAACGCGACAGCAACATCGCCCGGTTGAAGGGTGTCATTAGCGGTTGGGACACGAACAAAACCATTGCGTTCAACAGCGGCAATCAAGCAGCGGCCTGAAAGAGGCAGTTCTGCCAAGGTTGCTTGGGTAACTTGTGTACCCTCGGACACTTCCAGTTCATAGATTCCGATAGTGCCGTTTGGAATTCGACTTTGGCTGATGATGGCACCCTCATTTAGAAATCCGAGGATTTGCCGGGCTGCAACATCGCGTTCACTGACAGCCCGATCGATGCCCAATTTGCCGACGACGTTGGCATAGTCAGGACGTCCTACCACGCACATCACGCGTGCTGCTCCCAGTTCGCGGGCTTCGACCCCTGCCATGATGTTGCTCTCATCACTGCCGGTACAGGCAACAAAGTAGTCAACTGTCCCGCCGCCCTCGTCTTCCAGCACGCTGCGTCGATTGGCATTGGCGTGGATGACAGTCACCCCGGGTAACAGTTTCGCCAACCGATTGCAATGCTCACGATCACGTTCCAGCAACACAATCCGATAATCACGGCGGCTAAGTGAGTCGGCAAGGTGATAACCCGTTTCACCGCCACCCGCGATCATTACGCGCTGTTTGAGGTGCAAATCCGATTCGGAAACAAACATGCTTCTTGTTTTCGTAATGACCTCCGGGGCACCAATCAGGCTGACCCGGTCACCGCCGTGCAATTCATCCTCGCCGCTGGCGATCCACATGCGGCCTTCTCGGGCAATTGATCCAATTCGCACGGCCCCAGATATTTTCAGGTCTCGTAGTTTGTGTCCCGCGCTAACCGATTTACCATCAACTTCGACTTCGTAGACCTCCAATTGACCGCGAGCGAAATGCTCCAATGGAATTGCGTCTGGATTCCGGATGGCACGGGCCAATTCGAATGCAGAAAGCTGCTCAAGGCTAAGCAGACTGTCGATGTTGAAATGCCGTTGATAGTCAAATGTACTTAGATCGTGAAAAGCAGGGGCATAAACGCGGGCAATACTTCGGCGTGCCCCCAGTTCCTTTGCCATACTGGCTGCAACGATGTTGACTTCATCGTCGCCAGTGACCGCAAGGCACATGTCCGCAGAACTGACTTCGGCCTGAAATAAAACAGTGCTCCTCGATGCGCTGCCGACAATCGCTTTGACATCCAATTCGTTGTTGATGCGTTGAACATTGGCTGCGTTGCTATCCACAACGGTAACGCTATGCCCGCGTCTGCACAGCATGTCCGCAACCCAGCGGCCCACTGTTCCAGCACCAAGAGTCAGAACTCGCATGAAATTCAGTCTGTATGAAAGGGAATGAACAGGCTTTAGCCGTCAAGCAGTCGCGGTGAATCT
>CAXGRW010000016.1:0-20886 GCA_964012125.1 uncultured Rhodopirellula sp. | reverse complement strand
ATGAAACCTCCGATCATTGAATTGACCAGAAATGAGGAGAAGGCAGCAGAAAACAGACCCAGACTAAAAATGTATTTCCCGAGTTTGCCAAAGGTCGGCTCCAGTTCATCAGCTACTTGAATCGGATTAGCCAGTTCGATGTAAGATCCATCGTACAGGCCAGCTGCGGCGGTCGACACCAGCATGACAGTGATCAATGCCATGATGACAGCGCCAACACGGGCATCCACGATTCCACTTTTTACCTGTTTCTCATCCCAACCTTTTTGGCGAACCAAATACGACTGGTAAAAGGCAGCTGTGATGACGAAAGTCGTGCCGATCAATCCCAGCAGGGAAATCAGACCATCGAGTCCCTCAGTTTTTGTCGTTGCAGAATCAGTTGATTGAGCAAATGGAATGAATCCCATGAATAGATCGCCCAAGTTCGGACTTAATACGATCAGATTGATCGCAAAGCTGATCAACATTAATGCAACAAGAAACATCATGAGACGTTCCAGCACTCGATAGAGATTCCGGAATGCAAAAAGAAACGTGATGGCCATGAGGTTGAAACCGATAACCAGATAAGTGACTACGGTTTTAGATTCAGTGAATGCATCAAAGGCAGCTGCTACTCCCAGGTTATTGCCCGATTGAAAGGCAGCTGAAATGAAGAACACACAGCAACCGACCATGATGGCGAGCCACTGGCCTGCCTTGGTGCGGATCAGATTCCCGGGCGAAGTCTTGGCAACTGCACCAAGCTTTGCTCCGAGTGTCATGTACACGAGCATGAACGCGACTGAAGCAATCACGATCCATAGCTTGGAATAGCCATCGTTGGCTCCCACCTTGGAACTTGTCAGGATGCTTCCGGGGCCGATGACAACACAGGCAGTGATCAATCCCGGTCCGATGCGTTGGTACCAGGGACGGTTTGAAGTGGGCGAGTCAGACATGGAATTGGTGGGCTAGGAGGTGAGGATGACAACATAGTGTGGACGACACAGCCCAGCGTTGCAACGCAGCCTGCAACCTAAAGGTCCCAACGGGAGAAATGTTGCAGGTCAATCTGTTGTGATATCCCCAGTGGCGCGGCATTCACACTGTCGAGCTGCAGTTGACCATGGGAGGGCTGCAGAGCCAACAAACCAGAAGTCCGACGCTGGTAAAGATCAGGGTGGTCTCTTTCGGTTTGATTCTGAATCGGTTCAGGAAACATGTTCAAACCGGCAAAGTAATGGTGCCCATTTCGCTCTACGTGTGGGATCCCTAATGCAGCTACGACTGCTAAATCCTGCAAAAGGGCAACCGGCCCGATATTTCCCAGGTCTTCAGCGGACAGAATAAGCTCCCGATTGGCTGATTGCTCTTTTTTAATCGTTCCCAAAGCAGCAATGCTCTTAAGAATTCCTTTGCAGTTTTTGTGACTCGTCCCTGAATAACCAAGCTTCAACGCAGTTGGCAGCGAGTCGATCTCTGCATCAGATTCGTCGATGATGACGGGTGGAGCATTCTGCCAATCCGACAACGTATCTTTTACTTCGGACAGCAATGCAGATTTGCGATGCACAGGTTGTTCAACGAATAACAATGACTGTTCCACCATGCGTCGAATCGATGGATCACCATTCAGTTCCAGCCAATGGTCCTGGAAGTTCGCCATTGTTGCGTATTGCTCGTTACCATCCAGCGTGAATCGCATTGAGCCACCGACCTGTTCATTCAGCAGCTTCGACAGCACTCGCATTCGAGGCAGGTCGGAATCGAGGTTCCCCGAGAGTTTGATCTTGAAATAGTGAAGACCATAACGCTCAATGTTGCTCATCAGGCAGTGCGGTAGGTCGTCTCCAAGTTTCTCATCAGCTGGTATGTCTGACTTAGTCAGGGGATCACCAAGCCCAATGGTGTGCCGTAGCTGCACATGGCTTCGTGGTTGTGGCGGCAAAGCGTCCGACGGTTCCATGCCGGTCAAGTCGCTGCGAATCGCAGAGAATTCTATTCCCAACCGGTTCTGAACAAGCACAGTGAAAAGCGATGATTTTTGTTGTCGGCACGTAGCATCCAATGCAGCACGTTCCATCAGACTGACGCCGAGATTGGCTAACAGCGGTGGTTGTCCGTTATCAGCTGCCCAACCGGCTTGTTGCTCAGAGAGATTCATCCACCACGAGAAGAAATCGCGGTGTGCCTTTCCTGTCATGGCAAAGTGTGCTGCCTGTTTAATGACAGTCAGCATCTCAGGTAAATCATCAGTCTTGAAGTCCGTCTCAGGATTCTTGGTGAACCACTTTGGTGGTAAACCTTCAGATGATGTGCCCTGCCACATTTGATTATCAATTTCTACATGCATTCGCACAAATAGATGTGGAACTTCGCACATGCTTGCGATACCGTACCGAAACGGGAATCGTGTCTTCATGTCGAGCCGGTGAAAATCAATTTGATGGACTTGCATGCTCATCGATTTAGGTCAGCTTTTCGTCTAGGTGGTAGGCGGGCAATGAAGAAGGGGCTGCTGGGTGAGCCAATTCTCAGGCGGTCTTTCATGTGGTTCTTTTGATGTTGGGAATAGGTGCAGACGAGAACGTCCCATTCGAGATCCGAGAAATTTGTAGCCGCGTGTCAGAGTCGTAATGAGAATAAATTAAATGAAGAAGCAACTTGATAAATCCGTAATACGACTTGATGACTTTATCAAACGAAGTGGGCTGGTTGGGACGGGTGGCGAAGCAAAAATGTACATTCAGGCTGGTGATGTGACGGTCAATGGCAGTGTTGAGATACGGCGACGCAAACAATTGGCTCTGGGGGACAAAGTTGGCCTGTTGGGTGAAGTTCTGACAGTCACGCCATTCGAGGATTAAACTTTTCCGGTTTTTCCGAATGGATGGAAGCTGTCAGCGTTTGAGCAGTCAGTGCGGTGTACTGTCCGATATTAAGGACTGATGGTCGATGCATTGAGGTGTCGTCACTGAATCATTCCATTACACCGCAGACCGCAATGTCTGCAAGCGAGCGAGGCGGAAGGAACTGCCTGTCATGAAATTCAACAATACGTTGGCCCGCGCGGTCATTGCTGTGGTCGCTTTGGTTACGACCGGTACATCTGTTTCTGCTGATTGGAAACACTTTTGGCACAACCTGCACGTTGGATACCATCGCAACAATGCATGGCCTGCCCCGTTTAACGAGGCTGACGCGATGAATGTGGTAGCGCCATTTGAGATGATGAAGGCCAATGGCTGGAGAATGCACAACACGATTGGGCATGAGTTGTTCCGTCCAGACGACGGCGCTTTGATGGCGTCAGGAAACAAGCGCGTCTACTGGATCGCCACGCAAGCGCCTCAAGCACGACGCACGGTGTTTGTGCTGCGTGGAGGCAGTGAACGCGAAACAGCAGCGCGAGTTGCCGCTGTACGTGACACTCTCAGTCGGATCGATGTACAGGGTCCCGTGCCTGACGTGCAGATTACCGAAATTGAGCCGCACCACTCAGCAGGAGCTTGGGCTACAAAGATCAATCGTGCATGGATGCAAAATCTTGCAGCACCTAGATTGCCCACCAGCAGTGCGGGTGGCACGCCGGGCATTGCCACTCCGTGACAACGGGGTAAAAAGGCTAGCTGATAGCACTGATCGTCTTTCAAGATGGTCGTGAAACTCATTAAACGGGTGATTCCTCCGGGGGAATCACCCTTTTTTGTTTCGTTAGATGCTTTTGATGATTGGCGTTAAAGTTTACCGGTCGGAACGGTCGATCCGTTTTAACAGTAAATAGGGATCAGACCATCAATCCATTTCCACTGTTGCAGCACATCAGTGTGATGCAGGGGAGAAAGAAACTAGCCGTGAATTCAGTGCCTAAACTCCGACAAGTTCTCTTCACAAGCCTGGTTGTTGGAACAACGGTCACATTGACCGGATGCACCAGCGGCGGCGTATCCCTATCCTCAATGAATCCTTTCTCAAAGCAGGAAGCGACTGTAGATAACACTCCTGGCATCAGTGAAGCGATTGCTTCTTCTGCTGAGGGAACCGAGAGCGAACTCGCATCGTTTGGCGGCAATGCGAAGAAAGCATTTTCGAAGACGACGGATGCGGTCATTGGTGCCTTCCGTTTTGGTGACGAAAAGACGCCAGAGGAAGAGGTAATCAGTGATCCTCTCAGTCTTGCTAACAAGCCAGCAAGCATTGGCCCGGAAGTTTATGTGGCGAACGGAAGGCTTTGGGAGTCCACAGGCGATAATACCAAGGCAATGGAAAGTTATGGTAAAGCTTTACAAAGCGCACCTGGCAATCCTGACGCTCTCGCAAGCATTGCCCGCTTGCACCTGCGACAAGGTAATCAGCAGCAGGCAGTTCAGTATTTTCAGCAGGCCATCGCAGGTGCTCCAGAAGACGCGCTTCTGCACAACGAACTTGGTTTGGCACTGAACACTGCCGGGGCCTACCCGCAGTCAGTTGCTGCTCTCGAAAAGGCATTGGAATTGGCTCCAGGGACTTCGAAGTATGCGAATAGTCTCGCCAGTGTCCGATTCAGTGGTGGTGATACAACGGCCGCTTATCAGGTGCTGCTTGCTAATAACAAGCCTGCAATCGCCAATTACAACATGGCTTACTTGCTATACAGTAACGGCCAAGTGACGGGGGCTCGTGGTTATTTGAATCAGGCTTTGCAATCACAGCAGCAAGGAGTTGCTGATCCTGCCGTGAAGTTGGCAGTGGATCGATCTCATAGCCTGTTAACACAAATCGATGCCAAGCGTGGGCCAGTCGCTCAAACTGCCCCTCAAGCAACCATTGCTCAGGTGAAAACTGAAGCGGCGAAAACTGAAACCGCGAAGCCTGTGGCATCTGTAGATCGAACTCCAGTGACGTCTGGTGTTAATCTCGGAGCGGGCGTTCCATCAAGTGTAGCACCTGCTCCGGCCCACGCCGGTGGACTTGTATTGCCTGAGCTTCCCCCACTGCCCGCAGCGACCAAGTAGTCTGGTGGTTACGGAATCCATGAACAACAACGCATTTGCTTCTGCAAATGCGTTTTTTTTTCGGGGTCCGTTAATTATTCGTCGGGGGATTCGTCGGGAGATTCGTTTTCCCGTGCGTCACTCGGAAAAGGCAGTGGTTGGCTGTGCAACTCGGCAAGTGCGTTTGATGCTGCTCTTTGTTCAGCGTCTTTTTTATTGCTGCCCCACGCGGATGTGAATTCGCGCTCAGCAATGACAGCCGAGATCAAGAACGACTTTCGATGATCTGGCCCTGATTCACGAACCAGTCGATAGATCGGTGTATTGGATAGTTCGCGTTGCGCGTACTGTTGTAGCGACGACTTGTAGTTGCTTGCGCCTTGGTTTTCGACAGCCGTGTGAACTTCGTCGGCCAACCATTCTTTGAGCCGTGTCTTGACAATTTCACTGCCACCATCGAGGTACAAGGCTGCGATGACTGATTCGAATACGTCACTGACCAAAGACCTGGGAAAACTGCGATTGCGAGTGACGCCACGACCAACAATCAGGCATCGGTCGAGCCCTAGTGCACAGGCAGCCTTTCCGCAGGAGCGGCGACTGACCACAGCGGACTTGATCTTGGTCAAGTCTCCTTCATTGTACTCTGGATAATCTTCGTACAGCCATTGGCAAACGGTTAACCCCAAGACTGCATCGCCCAGAAATTCGAGTCTCTCGTTGCTCGCAAGGCGGTGAGATGCTCCTGAAGCGTGTGTCAGAGCAGACAAAAGAAGAGATTCATTTTGGAAACGATAGCCGATGATTTCTTGGCATCGCTCAAGTTTTGAACCTTGGTCAGTGCCATCAATATCGCCGGTTCCGTCCACAAGGTGGATATCAATGGCGGCATCGGGTGCAGGGGGATCCGGCAGATTCACGGTGTGACTAGGGGCAGCAAACAACCAAACCCAACTGTAGGAAAAACTGGAACCAAACTACGAGTAGTGGTTCCGGTTCGTCTTTCCGGGGTATGGCACTGGCAGGGTCTTGGTGTCACACACCGGCGATCGGGTTGGTTGTCACGAGCGAAGGCTAATCGCCTGCCTGCCCATGACCTTGGTCGCAACTCGAACGCCGGTGAACGACTGTGATGCATTCTACCTCTGTCTGCGTCAGTTGAATAGGTTTCAATGCAATGTCTTTTGTGGCCTTGCATTTTGCCACTCGATAGGCGAGTCATGGTGCAATGAGGATCAATGTCGGTTCCACCCCGGAAACGCATTCTGACGTCTCTGGGATTCTTAACGGAATCCCTGTTGAGCCGAAATGCGGGGGGCGCTTTGATTACTAGTCAGCATTTCGTCGAATTGTGCCCACTGGCACATGAGGTCCTACGGCGTAATGGCTTCTGGTACCGGCTTTTGTTGCTTTCGGCTCATCTCCGCCTGTTTTCCTGCTTCGACAAAACGGTCTGCATCTTCAATGACCAAATAGTGTCCGTGGTCAGCAGTCACAATCACGGCGGTGTATGGCCACGCGTCGTTTTCGTCGACCCAGTCCATCACGACTCGAAAAGCTTCATCTCCGCTAAGTACGGAGCCGATTGCGTTATCGGCATTGTTAGCGTGATTTGCCCAGTCAACATCGCCGGCCTCGACAAGCAACCAGAAGCCGTCGACTGCCTGTTCGAGGACGAGTAGAGCTGCTCGTGTCATCTCCGCGAGTGTTGGATTTTCTGCGATGTCGGCGGGTGTGTATTCTTCCTTTGAGTCTTTGTTGTCGATCGTGGGATTGTATTTTCCGTCTGCAGTTTGGAATGGCAGGTGGCCACCTTTGGTTCCGAAGAATCCAAGCAGTCTCTGATCTTCGTCGATGGCTTTCATCGCAGAGGTCATCAGAAGCGGTTTTCCAGCTTTTCCTGGTGTCCGTTGTGCGACGACATATTTTCCGCCATTTTGAACGTCTACGCGTCGGATATCTTCTTCATGCAGATAGGGGTTGCCCGGCACAAAATTATCACCTTGAGCTGTATCCGTATCCTTCTTTTCACCCCATCCCCCGCCCAGCAGAACATCCACTCCTTGCAGTGGAATGTTCCGATGTGCAGATGAAGGCAGGCCAATCAGATCACGGCCAATATCCTGATAGTCTTTTCGTGTCACGTTATTGGCGTAGGCGCAAGCTGGTGTCGCGTGCGTGACTGGAACGCTCGTCACCAGACCCACCTTGAATCCTTCGTCAGCCTGAAGTGAACGTCCAATTGGCACAACTTGGCGACCGTCGACCAAAACGTTGATGGCTGCATTGTAGGTTTTGTAGCCCGACATCATGCTGGTGGCAGAGGCTGCAGAGTCGGTCACTGTATGCGGCTGCTCACGATCTTCGCCTAGCAGGTACTTCCGTTTACTTTGTTCCAGCCAAGGTGCTTCGCCACCACGGCTCGGATCGTATCCGCCAGTGGGTTCTCCAGCCCAGTCCAACACTGTTTGAGCATTCGTGTCGAATTTCAGGATGGCTGATTTTGGACTCGTGCAGATCAAGCCATAGTCTGTCTTCACTCGCCGGTCGTCCTGGAAACTGAGGCCGGTTCCGCGACCACTTTCATAACGGTTCTGTTTGTAAAGACTTGCGGCACGGGTCGTTTGCCAGTCCATTCCGTCGAACACCATTAGGATGATGCTGGTGTATCCGGCATCGATGGCCGCCTGTTGAAGTCGGTAGATGTCTGTTTGGTCAAAATAAAGAGCCGATGGATTAAGCGTCCCCTTGGGTACTTTGCCGTATATCTTCTTTAGGCGTTCCGGATCACTGTATGCACTACCTTCAACGCGTAGCTTATCCAGCATGATTCCAAACGTATAAACAGGTACCAGTCGATTGCTGTGCTGATCCCACGTCATGTATTTGTTTGGCTGGTTGCCCCAATGACCCCATGATGCCGCTTGGTCTTCGGTTGCAACCCGCTGCAATCGACGCATCGGATCAGCAGCATCGTTCCGATCATGATCGACTGCGATCTTGACGACCGGTTCAACCGGCTCGCTTTTAGCTATCGGTTCGCTTGCTTCCGTCTCTTGTGTTTCGATTGCTTTTGGATCTTCTTCTAAGCTGAAACCAGATTTGATGGTCAGCGTTGAGAACACAAGAATGGTGAAAAATCTGAGCATTGACGGCAATTCTCTTTGCGAGATAGAGAACAGAGTTGTATTCATCGGTGGGTTGCAGTTCCGAAATCGGGGTCATCCTCATCGGATCGGTGACCAACAGGATAGTCCAGCCTAGCGAAGAGAAGGGAGGCATCAGCCGTCGATTGGCGAACTTTCCATGGTGTGAATGTGATGCCGGGACGCGGTCTGATCAGACTGAATAAAGAAGCCGGGAAAAATAGTCACGGGAATGGTGTGATTTGTCACGCACGACTGGTAGATGTCATCGTTAATCGGAAATGCTGCTATTGATCTGCTAACGTTGTTTTTTCTCTGCGGTAACCTCGCCAGCTGCCATGAGGTATTCTTTGCGATCTTGTCCTTGTCCTTTTGCATACCGGATGTAGATCCGGTCATCGACTGCGACAGGGCTGGCGAGGATCGAATCACCCGTTTGGTTTTCTGCGAGTAAGTCAAAACGATCAGGGATAGCAGAAATGACGTAGATGGCGCCATCCTGCGCCGCGATGTAGATACGCTGATCCACTAGCAAGGGTGAGGCACTGATGCGGCCAGCAAAAAGTCGCTTCTTCCACATTTCGACTCCATCTTGAGTGCGCCAGCAGTAGGCCACACCGTTGTCAGCGATCGCGAAGGCATAGTTTCTGATGGTCAGAAGTGACTGTTCATAGCACATCACAGGGTTCTGCCAGAGTAATTTTTGCGAGCCATCACCGCTAACACACCAAGTGCCGGCGACTGGATTGCCGCCACTGAAGAGTACTCGTCGACCGTCCCAAGCAACAGTGCCACACATGGCTTCGGTACCTGCGTCAATCGACCAGCGAGTTTGGCCAGTTTGTGGATCGTAGGAAATGATGGTATCGGCACCCGCGAGTAGAAGTTGTCTTTGACCTGTTATCGTTGCGATGATGGGCGACGAAAAATTAAGGTTTTCAGGCCGAGGTTGCATCCAGACCTGTTTTCCCGTTCGGCGACTGAACGCATAGATTCCACTTGCAGCACCATCATATTCAGCGGCGACAATCACAAGGTCATCTTCGATCAAGGGGCTCGCACCGTAGCCAAACTGGAAAGCACTCGGTTTGAAGTCACAGACACGGGTGCTCCAGATTTTCTGTCCGCTCGTTGTGATTGCCGTCAACCAGATTGCATCATCCGTGTGAAAGACAACGAACAGGTTTTCACCATCAAACACCGGAGTTGGTGATGCATAGGAGTTGTTGGGGTGGATTCGTCGTGGCAACGTGCCTCGGTGCAGTACCCACTGATCCATCATTCGGCCGCTTTCACGGTCAAATTTCAATAGTGATTGAGTTTGTTTTTCGGTTTCTGCTGTGGTGAGAAAAATGGAATCTTTCACGACGACTGGTGATGAATGCCCGCGCCCCGGAACCGCTGTTTTCCAAACGATGTTGGTCCCAGACTCAATATCCCAGCGTAGAGGAACATCAGTATCAGCCGAAGCATGGTTGTTTCCTTCTGGGCCACGCCAGCCTGGCCAGTCTTCGGCCTGACCGACCGTGGTGATCAGCAGCAGAGGTGCACAGCACAGAATAGTGAATATTGGGCGAGAAGTTTTTAAATTCATAGCAGCACTAATGAGAAGGGATTTGTTCCAACGCCATCTTTCTTAGCGGCACAGGATCGACGATCATAGCCCCTGTAAATCAAAGTATTTGTTCGAGACCAAAAACAGGAGAATCGGCATGCGGGCTGGAATTGTCGGCGTTGGCTTCATGAGCTGGATCCATTACCTCGCGTATCAGCGAAGCGAAATTGCCGAGATGGCTGCATTTTCTAGTCGGGATTCCGGCAAGCGGTCGGGGGACTGGCGCGGTGTGAAGGGCAATTTCGGCCCACCGGGCGAACAAATTGATATTTCAGGAATGAATGTCTATGAATCCCTTGAGGACATGCTCGAAGACGAAACGATTGATCTTATCGATATCTGTCTGCCTCCCAAGCTCCATCCCGAAGCCATTGAGAAATGTTTAGCTGCTGGCAAACGTGTGCTCTGCGAAAAGCCTCTTGCCCTTGATGCCACGACTGCGGAAGCACTCGCCAAAGCTGCCGGACCTGGGCAATTGATGGTTGCCCACATTCTTCCGCTGATGCCAGAGTTCAAGTTGTTGGTTGATGCTGCTCAGGACGGGCGTTGGGGTAAGCCTATGGCAGGTCGATTCATGCGGACGATCGGACCACCGGATTGGATTCCAGATTTTTACGATCCATCCAGTGTTGGTGGGCCGTTGGTGGATTTGCACGTGCACGATGCTCACTTGATTCGGTTGCTATTTGGCATGCCGTCAGCAGCGCACAGTGTTAGCCGTAAGAAAGATGGTGTGCCAATGTTTTACGAAACCGTCTTCGAATTCGAACAGCAAGATTTGGCCGTCGCTTGTGGTGGTGGGGTAATTGATTCACCAGCAAGAAGTTTTACTCATGGCTATGAAGTCAGCTTTGAGAATGCAACTGTGCGTTTCGAGTTCGCAGCGTACGTTGATGGATCAACCACCCTGCTGCCAGTGACTGTCATGAAACGTGATGGCAGTATCGAGAGACCAGAGCTGGGGGATGGAGATCCTGTCAACTCTTTTGTTGCTGAAATTGATGCGGCAGCCCGGTGCGTTGATCATGGTGAGGTATCCCCCATTCTTGATGCGCAAACTGCAGTCGATGCATTGAAAATCTGCGAAATGCAAATGTGATACTGAGCGCGGCGCGCAGCTGGCGGGCATTTGAGTTCTTACCAGCGAAAGATCTTGTCGAGGCCTTTGTTCAGTTGCTGCTGTAGATAGTTCTCTGCCGTGCTTTGAATAGCTTGAGTTCCAAGTTGCGCGGCAATTTGACGGAAGCTGCTTGAGTCAAGGCTCGGGCGTGAGATGGAACCATCGATGGGCAGGGTCACCACTTGACCAGCCAACTGTTGAACATCTCGACCCAGCCAGCGTGCATCCAATGGCATTTGGGCAATCATATTCAAGCTGCCATCGAAAGCGACACGCCCACTGGTGATGACCTGTGCTCGGTCAAGTTGCAGGTACAGTCGCTGATGGCTAACGATTCCTTGCCGGACGGCAAAGTCGACCGTTTGAGGTGGCAGGGTGACCAGGTTGGTGGTCTTCAGTGCGGGACTTGCTTGAGGCCCGGGTTCAGGGATAAAACCACCAGTGAGTGATGTCAGACTACCGATGCCCTGAATGATCTGTGATGCCAGTGGGCCCGCAGTCATTTCCGCTTTGCTGATGTTGATCCTGCCGATGACTTGAGTTTGCTGAGGCTGATCAAACACAATCGTTGCTTCATCAATCTGTGCCCCCAAAGTACCTTGAATCCTTGTAGCGTTCGCGACCATAGGAGCAACGTATTTAAGCCACTGGTCTGTCATCTCGGGCGTCACCTGAATCGAGTTGGCAGTAGTTCCGGGTTCAAGATGCATCCAGACGGGACCGGGGCGATAGTGCAATTGACCGGCGAAGGCGAGATCGCCGCGATTCACAGGGATTTGTGCTCGTTCTACTTTGAGGCTTGTCTCTGTCAGTGTTACGGGTACTAAAGCTTGACCGATGTCCATGCCAGCAATGTGGCCAGATTCCCAACCCAAGTCAGTCGCCAGAGCGAATTCCACATTCCCACCATCGTTGATAGCAGCCCGCAAACTTAAATCTGCCTCATGTACGCCGGTGGCTCGGATGTCGACGTCTGCCATATTCGAAAAACGTTGGGCAACCTCATTCATTTTCAGTCGTGATGCTCCCGTCAAGTGCAGTTCGCTGGAACGAGTGGTCCATTGCGCATCACCGGACAGGTTGGCGGCAAACCAGTCCCCGGCGATTTGCACCTGTTCAGCAGTGATGGTGTCTGAATCGGGCTGATATCGCAGACGAATTTCCAATGTCAGATTGGGTTCGGACCAGACTACGGTTGCTTCGGGTTGTTGCTGGGTATCTTGTTGACGCCATGGTCCCATCGTTTGCACTGAGGCATGCTGTGTTGCCGGTTGAAGGCATGCGATTTTTTGTCCAATGGAACTTAATTCAACAATCAGGTCGTTTTCGATTGATTGGAATGAGATGTCTCCCTCGCAGTCTCCCAGCACCATCCAAGCATCAGATGGTGGAACTGCGTTGGGCTGAAAAGTAACTGTTTGAATTACATCATTTGCTGCAATTTGCTGACCAAGGCTTCCTTGTATGCGATCAAGATTTGCGCGGTACTTAAGTTTCATGTCGATTTTATCAGTACCGACAGTACCTTGCCCAGCGAGTGAAAAAGCGTCACTTGCGATCGTGATGGATCGTGCCCTCATGGCATTGGCAGGCCAGTTGTAGTTTCCATCAAATTGGACCTTAACCAATGGTTGTTGGAATTGTCTCTGTTTGTAACTGAGGCTGGCCCCGCTAAGTTCCATGGCACCACTGGTTACGGTTGTTTGGTTTAAACCAATGAGCGTTTGGGCTTCGATTGAAAAATTTCCAGCGAGCTGGTTGATGTCCTCGGGAATCCACGGGGCCAAGATACCTTCCATTGTGTCTAGGCGTCCCTCTGCTTTTAAAGTGAATGGCAGTTGGGAATCGTGAGAGAGGTGATTGATGGGTTCGGTGAGAGTTGCGTTGAGATCCAATCCTAGGCTGTTGATGATCAAGTTGGTTCGGGTAAGTTCCCGAAGCGTGTTGTCGTGCCAACGCCCCTCAGCTTCAACCGATGCACGCATTGCGTTTCGCTGGATATTGCGACCACCAGGTAGTTGGACCAGCAGGTTTGTTGTTTGCCCGTTGCCCGTCAAACGCCAAATATCCCGATCGCCACTTGTCCATTGGACTTTACCGCGGGCATTGCCGGCGAATCGGGTTTTAGTCATGTCGAAGATTGGTAACAGCATGTTGGTCAGTTGACCAAAATCGATGTTGAAGTCAGCACTGCCTGATTCAAGATTGCCACTTCCAATGGCAGTGCCGAACGCGCTTCGCCACTCGAATTGCTCGGCCATGAGTTGGCCGTCGTTGCTCGAGACGGTCGCTATCAAGGTGATTGGATCGATTGCAAATTCCCTGCCGTGAGATACTGCCCTGAAGGCATCGCAATCGATGTGCAGCTTCTTTTGTTGTTGGCTACCATTGGGGATTGATGCGAGATGGGCAATGGCTCGGCCTGATTCCAGTGTCACACCCGACCGTAATGGTAGAAGCCCGGGTAATGCCTGTTCCAACGCTGCGATGTCAACCTCAGCAGAGGCATTGCCATCAATGGCGTCGAGCCATTGAAGTGGGTTGTCTTTGCGACCAGTCAAGGAAAAGCTTCGAGAGAAAGCTCCATCGATCGTCGCAGAAGCAAAGTCGGTATGTGCACTGAGTGCTTCGCCAACAAGTCTTTCGCCCTCAAGGGTCAGCTTTCCATTCAGTATGGCACGCTCATTCGTCCAGACACGTGTTTCATCTCCAGACGCGGTGAGATTGCGGATCTCGAAATTTTGCAAGGTGGCAGTGACAGAACCGTTTGAGTTGCCAGCCGCAACAATCGTCCCCGTTGCATCTCCATGGATCTTGGTTGGAACACCAATCGCCATCTCAGGGAATCGAGTCAGTAGCAGTTCGGCAATCGAGATGGGCAATGATTCGCAACTGAGATTCAGTGACCACTGATGCCCAGTTTTTTCATTCGCTGCTTCCGTCAACTTGACTGAGCTTTGAAGTGATCCATGATCTCCGTCAGGTTCGCTCAAGACTCCAGCGACGGAGAGTTCTGTCGATGTCGGGGTGATAGACACGCTTGCATTGGATTGAGTCAACGTCCAACGTTGATCCGTCGCTGACTCGGTCACTGAAATGGTTACGTCATGAAGTTGCACATCTGCCAGAGTCGATGATCCTTGCGAATCGGAATGTAGGAATGCTTCGAAATCATCTTCCAAGCTGCACTTGCCGTCATTCATAAGACAGGCAACAGCTACTCCACGTAAATTGATCTGCCCCAAATCATCAGGTAGGGCCATAAGATCACCGACCATGAAATTGACATCTAATTGCTCGATTGCGATTTGAGTGCCGGCTTTACCATTGATCTTCAAGTCTTTGATGCGAAGTGGAGTCAGCCAACCAATTCTTACCGAGGCAACATCAGCTTGCAGTCCTTGGGCGTTCAGATAGTCAATTAAGTACGAACGCCCAATCGAGGAGTGACTGACCATACTGGGAGTCAGAAACAGCAGGAGAATCACGCACGCAAGCCCAGCAAGCACAATCAGTCGGTGGCGTTGGGATCGTTCACTGCGTCTTTGATCGGTTTGTTGTCGTTGTGAACGTTCGTCCTGCTCCAAAATGAAATCGTCAGTTGTCACGGTCACATCCTTGCCGCACCAGATTCGAAAATCACCACCACCAAGCGAGTCTAGCGATATTACGGTGTTCAGCGCAAGGTTGATTTGCCGATTCTGTGACGCTCATGCTCAGGATTGGCTTTCTGGCCAGTTGTCTGCTTTTGGTGGTTGGCGCACAGGGAGGATCGGCTGATTTTGCGGGGCGTTTCACCGAAAAAATCAAGAAATAGATGCTGGCGAAAACAACTTTTGCTATCTAACGCTGAGGAATTCCCAGCATTCAGATCCGTCACGTCTCCCGGAGTATTCCTTCCGGTAGAACTGTTAACTTGTCTGTACGCCTGTTTTTCAGCGGTTTCCCGTTCGGTCTGACAGCCATTGCTCAAGCTGTCACAGGATGTTGGTGGCGCTGCTTTGATTCCGCGATACTGCTATGAGGCAGGCGACCAACATAATATTCGCACGTCCTCTTATCCTCCTGACCATTACGAAACCAGTTCCTGTTTTTTGTGTTTGCCGTTTCCTGATGGTCAATCGGTGGAGGCGTTGATTACCGTAAAATCTGTTTTCGGTGTTGACGACTTCCCGGATTCGATGTTTTGTCGGCTCGGCGAGGCGTTTTCAGGTGTGTCACGCCAAAATCTTGGAGTGATTGAGGTTGCGTGGCACCCGAGAACGTACGCTGTTTCCTGACGCTTGTTTCACGTCTTAGCTTGAGGGTATCGATGAGAGTCTTCGTGACCGGGGGAACCGGGTTACTTGGAAATGCAGTGCTGCGAGAGTTGAACGCAGCGGGCCATGATTCTGTGGCCTTGGTCCGTTCGCACAGCGATTCAGTTGTGTTCGAGGGAATTGATGCAGAGTTTGTTTCAGGCGATTTGCTTGACCGGGACCTGATCACAGACGTGGTCAAGGATTGCGACGCTGTGATACACGCAGCAGGCTTGATTCATCTCGGCTGGAAACGGCTGCAAGAGTCGATGAGGGTCAACGGTGAGGGTACTCAAATTATCGTCGATGCCTGCCTGCAGCACAGCAGCAAACTTATCCACGTTGGAACGGTCAATACGCTCGCAGTTGGAACGCGAGAGCAGCCTGCGGATGAGTCAACGCCATATGGCAATGCCGGGGGACAGATCCCGTGCAGTTATGTACTGAGCAAGAAAGCAGGCGTTGACACTGTCAAAAAAGGCGTCGAGCAAGGTTTACACGCAGTAATTCTTGCTCCTGGTTTTATGTTGGGGCCATGGGATTGGAAGCCCAGTAGCGGCCGAATGATGCTGGCTTTGAGTAAGGGCTGGAAAGCCATTGCTCCCAGCGGAGGATGCAGCGTGTGCGACGTGCGGGATGTCGCTGCGGCGACCATCACGGCAGTCAATAAGGATCTGTCGAGTGGCCGCGAGTTCATCCTTGCTGGCGAGAATATGACCTACAAAGAACTGTGGACAGGCATGGCACAGAGATTCGGTCAACGGGCGCCCCTGATGAGTGCGGGGCCGTTGCAGCGCAAATTCGTTGCGGCACTGGGAGATGTGATTAGCCGTATCTATCGAGAGCCAGACTTCAATAGTGCTGCCGTCGAGATGTCTTCACAGTACCACTGGTACGATAGCTCAAGAGCCGAGCAAGAGCTGGGATACAAGCCGCGGCATGTTCAGCAAACTCTTGACGATGCTGCGGCCTGGGTACGTGAAAAACATATGTGATGGACATTCGAAGCAGATTTGAATCACGCTCAATGCAGCCGTCCTAGCATTGAATTCACACCTGTTGACTAGGGGGTTTGCGGAGGCTGTGAAGCGTTGGTCGGTGTCACGTGCTCGGCGAGAGCCAATGAAAGCAGGGAAAATAGCGAAAATTAAAGGAAGTTTCGCTCCCCTTCACGTAGTGAAAATCGCCTACAAATCGCGTTAATGGCGAAGAATAAGGCCAGAGATCATCCCAAAGGGGGGGTGGTGGCTTGGCTCGGCGGAATTGACAACCAGCACCCCTTGAGACCAATCTGTCACCCCGATTTGGTTCTGCTGTGGTTTGAGCGTTGCTTGCGAAGACCGCACAGAGTGTCGAGACTCAATGAGATCAACCTGCATGGCAACAGCCGCGTTACAAGCGATTCGAGATTCAGCTCCAGCAGTGCTGCCCAGCCTGTTGCTCTGTGATTTTGGTGATTTGAAAAGCGAGGTGGCTGAGTTAACTGCCGCGGGCGCGGGTGTTTTGCACCTTGATGTGATGGATGGGAACTTTGTTCCCAACCTGACGTACGGCATGCCGATTGTGGAAGGGCTTCGCCGGCACACTGACCTGCCCTTGGATGTTCATCTGATGATCAATGATCCCTTGGCTTACGCCAAGCCGATGGTCGATGCCGGGGCAGACATGCTTACCTTTCACGTTGAAGCAGTTCGTGATCCGGTTGAAACTGCTGGTAAGCTCAAGGACTTGGGCGTCGGTGTTGGGATCGCATTGAATCCCGAGACTCCCTTGGCGTCCTTTGGGGAAGCAATTTCCATGGTCGACATGGCTTTGGTCATGAGTGTTGAAGCGGGCTTTGGTGGGCAGGCATTCAATCCGGTTGCTTTGGAAAAATTACGTTGTTTGCGGCAGGACCACCCTCACCTATTGTTGGAGATTGATGGGGGAATTGATGTCGATACCATCAGTTTGGCTCGCGCCGCGGGATGCGATCTATTTGTGGTGGGTTCCGCGATTTTTCGCCGAGACAGCTATTTGGCAGCGATTGCCGACTTGCATGCCGAGATTCAGGCAGTTACCTGCAACGATGCCGACAATGATCTCGCACCAGGGCGGAAATCGGAGGATCACTCATGATCGTCCGAACACCTCAAGCTTCTCGGGTCTTGTTGATAAGGCCTGGTGCGACCGACTTTGACGATCAAGGTCGTATCAAGGGTACTCTGGATATGCCGATGAGCGAACGAGGCCGACAACAGGTCAATTCGCTCGCTGAGCAACTCTCTGACTTTCCAGTGGGGACAATTTATTGTGCTCCTTGTGAATCCGCTCGTGAAACTGCTCAGCAACTTGCTCAGGGTCGAGAGATACGCATCAAAGTCATCGACGCGTTCCGAAACGTTGATCACGGATTGTGGCACGGGAAGCTGATCGAAGAGGTGCGGCGGAATCATCCAAAGGTCTACCGGCAGGGTCAGGATTCACCCTCGGATGTTTGTCCTCCGGGTGGTGAGTCAATTCGTGATGCCCGTGATCGCGTTGCCAAGGCGATCCGTAAGGTGCTTCGAAAGAGTGGTGCCGAGGCAATCGCCATTGTGATTCCAGATCCAATGGCCTGGGTTGTTCAGAGTCTCATCAGTGGCGAAGAGTTATCAGATCTTTGGAAGGCTGAAACCGACGGTGCTAGCTGGGATTTGCTGGAGTCGATCAGTGATAAAGTTGCGGAATCCTGAGTTAGTCCGGTGGGCGGTTCTTGCTGCTGGGAGCTTCTTAATAGAGAGACACCCCGTATTTTCGCGTTTTTTTAGCCTCGCAGCGGAAAAATCGGTGTTTTAGCCGCTGATCGCCGGTTCTCCTGCTGAGAAAGGCCTGTTGGGGCCGACTTACCGGAAAAGCTCGCATTTCCCGTGCTTTTATCTTCCGTTATGCGCCGGTTCTCTGTTTGAGGTCACCCAAGTCCTCGAATAGAATAAGGTGTGATCTATGCCACCTTGTGGGTACATGCTCCAACATGGTTCGTTCAGCCTACAGACCATAAAAAACTCCGCCAAGGAATTTAGCGACGATGACGCGATATTCAACGATCCTCCCCGCAATGCTGATCTTGGGATCTCTGCTGTCTCTCAGGACATCAGAGGCTGTCGAAGCGGCGGTTCCCAGCCAAGTCACGATGATCAATGAGATCATTGAGCAAGGGTGGCGAGACTTTGAGATCCGGCCCGCACCCGAGGTGGATGACTCAACGTGGTGCCGCCGTGTATTTCTTGATGTCATTGGACGCGTACCGAACAAAGTTGAGCTCTCCGAGTTTTTGGCGTCCAAAGGCAAGGACAAGCGTGCGGTACTCGTCGACACACTTCTGCACGACGACGAGTATACCGAGGAGTATGCCAGTCATTGGTCCACTGTTTGGACTAACATTCTGATTGGACAATCGGGCGGTAACGGTCGGGACACGATGATCAGTCGCGCGGGAATGCAAAAATATCTGCGTGATTCGTTCGCGAGAAATAAACCTTACGACCGAATCGTGTTTGATTTGGTCACGGCAACCGGATCAACCAAGCCCGGTACAGAAAACTTCAATGGGGCAGTTAACTTTTTGATCGACAAGGTCAACGAGGAAAAGGGCGTACTCGCAACCAGCAGTACCTCCCGAATCTTCCTCGGGCAGCAGGTGCAGTGCACGCAGTGCCACAATCATCCATTCAATCAGTGGAAGCAGCAGATGTTCTGGGAGTTCAATTCGTTCTTCCGGCAGACACGCTCGTTGCGACGCTTCGTCGACGGCACGCGTGATGTCGACCATGCGGAACTGATCGACGAAGATTTTGCTGGTGAGGCCAATGACCCAGAAGATGCGCTGGTCTTTTACGAGCTCCGGAACGGACTCACGCGTGTTGCCTACCCAGTCTTCACGGACGGAACTCCGATTGGTGTCAGTGGCTTTGTAAGCGATATCAAACGCCGCAGCGAACTTGGTCGGATGATGTTGGCTAGCGAGAACATGGACAAGATGGGTGTCAACCGAATGTGGTCTCTGTTCCTCGGGTTTGGATTCACGAAACCAGTGGACGATCTGGGACCGCATAATCCTTCGTCACATCCAGAGTTACTGACGAAACTATCGGCTGAGTTTCGCAAGAACAGTTATGACCTCAAGCAATTGATCACTTGGATCACGCTGAGCCGACCTTACAACCTTGCTCCGGTTCTTGGATCGAACAATGAAATTGACGATCCTTCGATTGGAGAGATGCCAAAGTTCTCCCGTTTCTACCTCCGTCAGATGAGTGCTGAACAACTGTATCAGTCGCTCGTCACGGCGACCGACGCTACCTCGCAGGGTAGCTACGAAGAGCAGGAGCGACAGCGAAATCGCTGGTTACAGCAGTTTGTCGTAGCTTTCGGTACAGATGAGGGCGACGAAGCAACAACCTTCAATGGTTCGATTCCTCAGGCACTGATGTTGTTCAACGGTGACTTAACGAAGAAAGCAATCAGCACCTCCGGTGGAAGCTTCATTGATCGGCTATCGAAGACCGGAAAGTCACCTCGCGATCGAGTTAACGAGTTGTTCCTCGCCGGGCTTGCTCGACGACCTAGCAGAAACGAAATGACGATCGCCAGTAAGTTATTGATCGCACGGAAGGGTAAGGAAAAAGACATGTTGCAGGACATGTGGTGGGCAATCCTCAACAGCAACGAATTCATCATGCAGCATTAAATCCGCCGCAAGTATCTATCTTTCAAGTAGTCACACAAACGAACAAAAAACTTCTCTTCCTCAAAGGCTAATTCATATGTTCAACAACTGGCAAACTCCAAACGGGATGTCGCGTCGCCATTTCATGCAGCACCTTGCTGGCTCTTCTGCAGTCGCAACTGCATCCATGACCATGGGTGGTGCAATCAAGGCAAACGCTGAAGAGATGAGAAAGAATGGCAAGTCAGCCATCTTGTTGTGGATGGGTGGTGGACCGGCAACGATTGACATTTGGGACCTCAAGCCCGGCGCCCCTACCGGTGGTCCATTCAAGCCAATTTCAACGACTGGCGATTTGCAGATTTGTGAGCACATGCCAATGGTTGCTCAGCAGATGAAACATCTGTCGGTGGTGCGAAGCATGTCGACACGTGAGGCCGACCACAATCGTGGACGGTACTACATGCACACAGGCTACGTCCCGAATCCAAACATCGAGCATCCCAGCTATGGATCGGTGATCGCTCACGAAGTAATGGACCAGCGTCCTGACCTTGAGATTCCCCCATTCGTTTCGGTGGGTGGAGCCAGTGCGGGACCAGGGTTTTTGGGCATGGCATGGTCACCGTTCTCGGTAACCAGCAATGGCCAGATCCGAAACCTGAAAATGGACCTTGACGACAATCGTCTGCTTCAGCGGATGGCCGCCTTGGATACGATTGAAACCGGCTTCTCGAAGCGGACGCGAGATTTGCCTGCCAGTGAGCACGCGAAGGTTCTGAAGAAGACCTTTGATCTCATGACCAGCGATCAAATGGAAGCGTTCCGTGTTGAGAAGGAGCCAGAAGAGGTCAAAGAGCGATACGGTACAGACCGTTTTGGTCAAGGTTGTCTATTGGCTCGTCGTCTCGTCGAGGCAGGTGTGCCATTCGTCGAGGTTGATCTAGGTGGATGGGACAATCATGGCGGTATCCACGCTCTATTCAAAGACACAAAGCTGCCACAACTCGACCGCGCCATGAGTGCCCTAGTTGAGGATCTTAATCAGCGGGAACTGTTGAA
>CAXGRW010000015.1:0-21116 GCA_964012125.1 uncultured Rhodopirellula sp. | reverse complement strand
TCGGAGGCTCCGATTACTTTGGACAGGTTCACTCAAGTGAATCAATCGACATGGGGAAAACGTGGACTGTTCCAGCGCCGATTGAATCATTGGGACGCGATGCAGTTGATGGCAACGAAGGACTGCAGGCCGGCGTATGCGATGTCACCCCCCAATACCATCCGCTGACTGACACCACGCTAGCGTTGGGGCATGTTGTATTTTACCGCGGTCCGAAATTCGCAACAAAAGACCAACTGGCGCGATTCCCTCTCTATGCTGTCCGAAGCCGCGATGGTTCTTGGTCAGAGCGAAAAAGACTGATGTGGGACGACCCCCGCGGTGCCTTCATCTATTCCAACAACTGTGGTCAGCGTGTCGTCATGCCCAATGGTGACATCATGATGTCGTTCACTTTCGGTCCCGAATCAAAGAACCGCATGGTGGCAGGTGTTCGATGCACGTTTGATGGCGAAACACTTCGTGTTGCCGAAGTGGGTAAGCCACTGAAGAATCCTGTCGGTCGGGGACTTTTGGAACCCTCTGTCACAAGGTTTCGAAACCAGTTCCTGATGACAATACGAGCTGAAGATGGCCATGGCTATGTCGCCGTCAGTAACGATGGGGTCAATTACGGAACCCAACAAGCATGGCGTTGGGATGACGGAACAGAAATTGGCATGTCGACAACGCAACAGCATTGGCTCACGCGAGACGACGCGTTGTATCTGGTTTACACAAGACAGGACGCCGCCAACAAAAATGTCATTCGCTGGCGATCCCCGCTCTGGGTGTCGCGCGTCGATGCTGACCGGCGGGTTTTGATCCGTGAAAGCGAACAGACTGTCCTCCCGATGATGGGCGATGGCATCACTGAACCAGAGTCAGTCGCACTGATGGGTAATTTCAATATTACCAACGCCAGCCCTATGGAATCGTGGGTAACAGTCGGTGAGTGGATGCCCAAACGAAATGCACGGGGCAATGTCCTGCTTTCCAGAATCGCTTGGACTCGGCCCAATGGCCTGACGCCTAGCTGAATTGGCCCCCCGAGCTGTTACGCCACCCCCGAGCTGTTACGCCAACCCTGAGGCGGGTCTCAACCGAGTCGGTTTCTGCTACTCAGTATTGGGAAAGCTCCGTCGGGGCCCATCTCGCGTCATTCCTCTTCCACTGCTGACGCAAAAGCGTTCAACCCTCACCCGCCTGGCTCGAAGTTGAATGGATCATCCTCGAGCAATCTCTACCCGAAAGTCTGTGAGTCGTACCAAAGTTCGGGAAGAACGAGGCATGCCGTCTACTAAACAAGTCGAGAATGGGGCATAATCGCCAACTTTACCCTTTCACCCCATGCAAGTGGATTTCGACGCATGTCGGCAGATAAAATTGGCGATCTCGCTGTCACTTTCGATGATGTTCTGCTCGAACCCCGCTACAGCGAAGTCGTGCCTAGCGACGTCGATGTCAGCTCACACCTAACGCGACGGATTCGTCTCCAGATACCGTTCCTCTCAGCTCCCATGGATACGGTAACGGAGTCAGAGATGGCCATCGCTTTGGCCAAAGAAGGCGGTCTCGGCATCATCCACAAGAATCTGTCGACGCTTAGCCAGACCGAACAGGTGATGAAGGTAAAACGCTCGGCAAACGGTATTATCATCGATCCCGTCACCCTGTCGCCCGAGGAAAAGGTCGGCCGGGCTGCCGAACTGATGGACGAAGCCAATGTCTCTGGTATTCCCATTGTGCACCAAGATCAGACTCTTGTCGGCATTTTGACCCGCCGCGACCTGAGGTTCCTAGAAGACCCAGACCGCCCAGTGTCCGAGGTCATGACGCGTGAGAATCTGGTAACGGCGGTAGGAAATGTAACGCTTGAGGAAGCTGAGCGGATTTTAACGGCAAAAAGGGTCGAGAAACTTCTGCTGGTTGACGAAAATAGAAAACTAACGGGACTGATTACCATTCGCGACATCGACATGATGAAGCGTTTTCCCCGTGCCTGCAAAGATCCGCAAGGCAGATTGCGAGTCGGAGCAGCGGTGGGAGTCAGTGATTTCGAGCGTGCCGAGGCACTTATTCAGCAAGGTGTGGACCTGCTGGTGGTGGATTCGGCCCACGGACACAGCAAAAACGTGATCGAAACCGTTCAGGAAATCAAACAACAGAGAAACTGGGACATTGATGTGGTGGCAGGGAATGTCGCTACAGCCGAAGGAGCACGAGCGTTAGTCGATGCAGGGGCAGATGCTATCAAAGTTGGCATCGGCCCAGGCTCGATTTGCACGACGCGAGTCATCAGCGGAATCGGTGTGCCGCAAATATCAGCCATCCTGAAAACGGCTCAGGTGGCTAACGAAAGAAATGTACCAGTCATCGCTGACGGAGGGATTCGTTTCAGCGGCGACATAACAAAAGCAATCGCGGCCGGTGCCAGCACCGTGATGATCGGCAGTCTGTTCGCAGGCCTGACCGAGAGTCCGGGAAAGGTCATCCTGTACCAAGGTAGGACCTTCAAATCCTACCGAGGGATGGGTTCGATGGGCGCGATGGTGAAAGGAAGTAGTGATCGGTACCGACAAAAAGGCACTGAGGCGGGCAAGCTTGTCCCTGAAGGTGTCGAAGGTCGTGTGCCGTTCAAAGGACCTCTGAGCGATTATCTGTACCAATTGGTCGGGGGATTGCGAGCAGGCATGGGTTACGTGGGAACAAGGACGATTGACGAACTGAGACAGGATGGCAAATTCATCCAAGTCTCGGCCGCGACGGTTAGGGAGAACCATCCGCATGACATTGCGATCACACAAGAAGCACCAAATTACAGCCCCGACGTCCAACCGGGCGAACCTGGCTAAGCTCATCCTTTTTCTGGCGGGTGCCTCCGCCAGCATGGGTGTGCCCAGTCAGGCGACTGCACAGCAGCCAGCCTCACCCGGCCAGCCAGCCGCAGTTGGCCAGCTAGCCGCAGTTGGCCAGCCAGCCGCAGTTGGCCAGCCAGCCGCAATGGACCAGCGGGCTGTCACCCCAAGCTATACCGGCCAATTGCAACCGGTTTCGAAAGCTGGATTCCAAACCGCCGCTCGTCCCACTGCCCACCCGGGGCAGCAAAACCGCGACCTGAGTTGGCGAAAAAGCAACGCCATTGAGACAGCCCCTCAGGCGTTGTCGCCGCAACTCAGACGAACAGCTCCCACGGCACAAAACCAAAACGTCATTCGACAGGTGTCCGGCGAATTTGCAAGCACAACGTCACGCAATTCCTTGTCGCAATCTTCCAGCAGCCGACGTGGTCAGGCAAGCTCAGGATTACAGCTCGCGACAGACGCTCCGACGCTACATTCAATCAGCCAGTCGGGAGATCGCACCGCCTCAAAGATCCAACCTTCGAATGCTACTGCCTCGGGCCTTGAGCGGGCTGCTTGGAACGAGCGTGCTGCACGGAACACAAACTCGGCTCCCAACTACTTTGCGGATCCATTCAATGACAGCACACCTGCTGCATCACTGAGTCTTCCCAACACAACCTCAGCCGCAGTCATTCAGGACAATACTCCGAACCATCCGCGGAACCGAAGTGCGAACAACACTCCCTTGGAGTTGCGTCCTGCCAATGGCTTGCGATCGAACATTGCCCAGCTGGAGTTGCCCTCGGCAGATCCACCAGCTCCCGTCACCCCAGCAGTGTCTGGCCCCGTCACCCCAGCAGCGCCAGTGGTGAAACCCCAGGCTGAACTAACGCCACCAGCCATTCAACGCACAGCTCCCTCGCAGTCACTGCAGTTGGCACCCGAGGTTCCCGGAGCGATCCCAGCTCCGCCCCAGCGGGCAGCACCCGCGTTGCACCTGCCGACCAAGCCTGCCAATCCAGCCCCTGCCAATCCAGCCCCTGCCAATCCCGAACCTGCCAATCCAACTGCGGGCAAGGCTGGGGCATCGCTTGGCGAGATCTTGAAAGCGCGGTCTCCTTCCAGTCAAGAGAAGCAAACGAACGATCCTGTTCCAGAAATCACACCGTCATTACGCGGCGAAACAGCCCCACCTTCTCGACCGTTCAGCGAGCAACTTCGGAATGCGGATCAGATCGACAAAGAACGCCTCAATAGCGGCAAGACGGTACGGCGAGGTTTTGGGGTAAGTGGAGACGTTTTGGAAGATCTGCCGTTTTCTTGCGAGGACTTTCGCAAACGGATCGCTTCTCAAACAATCGATCAGGTTTCCCTCGACATCAGTCCTCCTTATCGACCGGACGAAATGGACGAGAAACGATACCAAAGCTTGAAGGAAGAGTTTGATGAAAAGCAGGCGATCCGAACGTGGCACGATCGAAATGGCAATGCCATTGTCACCGGACGTTTGAACGACTTGGCTTACGAAAAAGCAGTCATCGAGACCAACGATGGCTCAAAAGATGCGTTGCCAATCAACCAACTCAGCGAAGGTGACATTGCCTATATCGCAGACAATTGGGGACTCCCCAAAGAATGCCTGATTGAACAAGTCGCCTACACACCACGACAGTGGACCCCCTCAACGATGACTTGGAAAGCATCGAACCTATGCCATCATCCGCTGTACTTTGAGGATGTAAATCTGGAACGCTATGGACACACTCGTGGACCGATCCTTGAGCCGGTTGTCCAATCGGCACACTTCTTCGCGAATATCGCAGTACTGCCCTATAAGATGGGTGTTCATTGTCCTTCAGAATGTCAGTATGCATTGGGCTATTACCGCCCTGGCAACTGCTCCCCTTGGATCAAGCCACCTGTGCCAATCAGTGCTCGCGGAGCGATCGCCCAAGCCGCTACGATGACAGGTATGTTCTGGTTGATTCCGTAAACAGAACCGACGGTAGTGCCCACAGCGGGCGTACGAACTCAAACGAAAAAACCTGCCTTTGGGCAGGTTTTTTTGCCTCTGTGAAAACGCTAACGTCGCACTGATCTAGAAATCAGAAAGTTTCAACCTGATCGAGCAAACCAATCAGGCCCGCCCTCAAGCAAAGCGTTGAATGCGAGTGGCAGATGCCTGCCCCTGCGGCGTGATGTTGAGATTGATGAATGAATCACCAGCAGACACGCCGCTTGCGGCACAAGCATTGATGGGGCAATCAGAGTCCAATTCCGACAGATTTCTGATTGGAAATAGTTCTCCTCCCAAACACTTGAGGCTGGCCACAACTTCAACCATCCCTCCGCCAGCGCCAAGATTTCCCATATGCCCTTTGGCAGTGGTTACAGGCGGTTGCTCGGTTGGCTCTCCAAACACTTCACGAATGGCTTCTGCTTCCTGCCGATCACACTCTTGGGTACCGAGCCCGTGTGCGTGGATGTGTCCGATGGATTTTGGATCAGCGTCACCCAATGCTGCTTTCAGGACATTGACGAACGCCTGCTTCAGAAAATCACCATTGGACGCTTTTCCAACAGCACTGCTTCCATAACCGACGACTTCCGCCAAAATGTTAGCGCCACGCTCTTGAGCATTGGAGAGCGTTTCGCAGATCATTGCCGCAGCCCCCTCACCGACCACGCTTCCATCGCGTGTCTTATCGAACGGTCGTGACATGACCTCAGGGTCTTCCTGATTGGCCGCCAGCTTTTCCTGCAACGAGGCGTGTAGAGTTCGCAAGGGATGGATCCGCGATCCAGTTGAACCTACGATCAAAGCATCCGCATGCCCCCGAACCAGAGTCGAGTAAGCTTCGGACAAAGCAGCCCCTGCTGATGCCTCGCGCACCGTAATCGAATTATTAGGTCCCCGCAGATCGTTATAGATCGCGATATGACTCGCTGGCATGTTGGGTAGATATTTGAGAAGCCACAGCGGGTTCACTTCCGGTTTCCCTGTCTGCCCCCATTCACTGAACTGGAATTCCCCTGCATCATCGAGGCACTTGCTGATACCCGTGGCGAATTCCTCAGGCAGGGACATGATGTAGTCACAACCGTAAACCACACCTGTACGATCGCGATCCCGCGAATCTACATCCAAACCAGCATCATTCAACGCCAGTTGTGCAACGGCCACGCCCATCTCGATTTCACGACACATGACCTTGCTGCCTTTGCGAATCGTTCGCTGCAGCTTTTTGTCCATCGGTCCATAATCCGAGATATCACCCGTAAAACCTCTGGCTTCAGCACCATAGTCGGTGCAGAGCACACCCAGTGGAACCTCACTGAAGGGGCCCACCGCACTGGTACCGTCGTGCAGCGATTGCAACAAAGAATCAGGGTCGTTTCCAAGGGGACTAACGACTCCCAATCCAGTAATAACGACGCGTTGAGAAGAGCTTTTATCCATGGATCGCGGAGCTAGCGGGCCAGAAGTGGGGAGGATCTGTGGACAGGATCAACCGATCCACAGGTCAGGTAGTCTGGGCATTCTAATCAGACAGGCGGTCGGCTTTCAGGGGGGCAACACGCATCCCGTTTGGAAGCTGACCAATAAATCCGCTTAGATTTTCCCTGAGT
Source organism: uncultured Rhodopirellula sp. (assembly GCA_964012125.1). Taxonomy (GTDB): domain Bacteria; phylum Planctomycetota; class Planctomycetia; order Pirellulales; family Pirellulaceae; genus Rubripirellula. Next base: position 14,661 of record CAXGRW010000015.1, on the reverse strand, counting down.
ATGACCTGCATCCACCACACCAGCCCAGCCCAATTTCGATCAATAACGACCGCGGCTGGTTGGATTTTGAGGAGAAGCCATCTGCATCGATGGCCCCGTATGCGTCAGATTTGCCGAAGCTCGGCCCTTGAATTGAATGAACATCAAGGCATCAGCTCGGCCCGTTGTTGTCCCTGTCAGCATGTCCATGTTCAGAAAGGACATGGGTGAAGCAGGCTTTCCATCAGGGCTCGCAACCACCCCACAGGATAGTAATAAGATCATGTCCGAGGGCCACCGGAATCGCTCGTTCAAACGCCAGCTGACAACTTGTGGCACATCAATTTGAGCCCGATGCACCTGATTGTTCTGCAGCGGTAATTCAAGGTCGACCGGCAATAACTTGTCAAGCTGATCGATCTCAGCCTTGATCACACAGTCAATCACCTTGCCATCCGTACTCAACAACGGACTGATCTCAACCTTGTAACCAACGTGGATTTCACCGGTTTCAGGCTCGTACGGTGGCCAGCCCGTTGGGGTCTGCCGCATGTTGCGAACGTAGTTCTTACCCACAGTGCTAGTCAGCTTCTGAGTCTGCCCATTATGCAGAACCAAATTTAAATCTTGTTTGATACGGGTGTCCGTACGCTGCCGAAGTTGATTCATCACCATGGCTGCATTCTCTTTACTTAACAGCCATGCCTGCACACCAGGTGAATCAACACCAACATGCTGCATCAACAAATGGGCACGATTTCGCCAGTTCGGATTACCCACATTGAGAACCTTGACACTCAAAACCTGAGGTTCAGTATCGCCAGCTACAAATTTCTCTACGACCTCACCAACCACCTGATGCATCTCAGGAGTGTGATAGACAGAGAGCGTGCTATGGTCCGCATTGAGGAATCCAAAAGGTGGACTGAACCAAGCGTCGCTTCCAGTTTCGCGAATGATCCAATCGACCACAGCCTGCTCGGGACGAACAACCTGCTTTAAATGTCCTGTGTATGGTGAAAGATCGTATTTTCGATACTTTTGCCCCGCACCCGAAGGCAATGTTTTATCGGCAGCAACCGATGTTATGGCGACAGGCGATTGCCCCAAACTTTGAACTGCTGTCTGACCTGAGTTCACGCGACCCGCTGTCGATGGTGGCGCTGTTGTTGGAAAGCCGTTCGTCGGAGACGCAGTATTACTGCCTCCACTTGGTAAACCAAATCCTTGAGCGGATACAAAACTGGCGTCCCAACCCAATGCTGAGATAGCCATGACAATTAGTAGCGTTGAAAGACGCATCGATTCCATTCCCTGATCGATTCCACTGAGTGGGACAGGAGCCTGCCCGCAGTAAACTTGCCTATAACGGCTAGCCACTTAGCAGGGCAAGATGGAATCAAGAGCACAGATAAGGCAGATGGCTATTGCTAGCATCAGTGACTCAGCTGTGCATTCATCTCCGTCGTTGCTTCAGCCACTGCATCCTGCCAACGGGCATCGCCAAAGCGTTGACGATATTCTTCGCGTGCATGGGCAAAAATAATATGCCGTGAGCTATTCACCACGGCACCGAGTCCGTCGTCATCAAGTCCGACAAGAACATCGGCCGCTCCGCCTCCTTGTGCCCCAAAACCGGGCACGAGAATCCAACTACCCGGCATTGCCTGACGCAACTTGGCAAGTTGTTCGGGGTAGGTTGCACCAACGACGGTTCCCACAGGTCCATAACCTGATTCGCCAAGTCGACTGGAATTGAACTCCGTGACCAGTTCAGCGACGCGTTGATAGACGGTTTGCCCATCGGTCACACGATCCTGCAACAAACCACCGCCCGGATTCGAAGTTTTGACGAGTACAAAGATTCCGGCTGCACGCTTGTCGCACATTTCAACAAACGGCTCGAGACTGTCTTCGCCCAGATAAGGGCTGACAGTCAAGCTATCGCTGCCCCACGGGCTGGTTTCACCGAGGTAACCATCCGCATAGGCCGTTGCGGTGCTACCGATATCATTACGTTTCCCGTCAGTGATGACGAGCAATCCAGCCTTTTTCGCGTATTGAATGACTTGCCCGAGTGCGACCATACCGGCCGGTCCAAGCTGTTCAAAAAAAGCGGCCTGTGGTTTCACACAAGCGACTTTTCCTGCCACCACATCAATGATCTCAGTGCAAAACTGGGTATAAGCCGCAGCCCACTCGTCTGCAGAATCATTGACAACCGAGTCACGAAGCGGGGCGGGCAGTTGGGCTTTTCGTGGATCAAGACCAACGCAGGTGATCGAGCCGGACTTACGCACGGCCAAGGCAAGACGATCCGCAAAAAGCATTGTTTTCCCCGATTAGTCTGTGAATGTGAGGTTTTCAAAGCGTAGATCCGGAACGATTCGCGGGTTCACGCCTCCAGAATCTTGCCTTCCAGAGCGATCAGGTCAAGGACTGGTGTCTCACAGCGACTTCGGATGGCCCGAGCTTTGCGGAGCTTATTCACACAACAACCTACCAATGACTGCGATGACCACCGAAGCGTCATGCTGAGCAAGAACAAAACGATCAAACGCGTTACCCGCATGGGGCTCAGATTTTACCCTCGGAACAGAAAAACGTCGTCTAGCAAACATCGAGATCGTTGGTTAGCATTTTGATACTGACGGAGAGGCCCTTGAGGTGTCTTCTCTGGCGGGCTGTAGCGCAGCCTGGTTAGCGCGTTTGACTGGGGGTCAAAAGGTCGGAGGTTCGAATCCTCTCAGCCCGACTTAATTTCAAAACAGCTCGTCGCGTTGATTCGCGGCGAGCTGTTTCTCTTTAATTGGCAACGGTTTACTGAGTTTCACCGCGTTCGCCTCGCGAGTTCAAACGGGTCCTTGCATTTCGCCAATCTAAATGGCCATTCGTTCGAAGTTGTTTTACGGCAATGAATTCGAGAGTTCAAATCCCGTCGCCATCTTCACAGGCTCGATACTCTGGTTCGGGTCGCCGTCGTGATGCGAGGGATCGACTTATGTCGGCCGAAGATATCGAAGAACTGCGCCTCTTTCGGTCGTCACGACGACTGTAGCCGTGTTGAAAGTAGATTGGTGTTCACCAGCAGCCGCGTCAGTGAGTTTCAGAGGTTGTTATGCCGCTTGCACTCGCGGAACGATGTGACTACCATGAAAACATACAAATCACTCTGTTTGTTATGGAGAGCCCTATGAGGACCGCGAAACAGCCCCGCGCGATCAAGACGCGCGATCGAATCCTGCGTGAAGCGGCGCGGATGTTTGCGCTGAAGGGATTTCATGACACCAAGGTGGACGGAATCATCAAGGCTGCCGAGGTGACTAGCGGCGCGTTCTTTCATCATTTCAAAGGGAAGGACGACTTGGGTTTTGCGGTGATCGATCACCACATGGAAGAACGCTGTCGAGCATTGAACCGGATCGAAAAGAGTCTGCCCGGCAATGACAGCGACGATCCGCTTGATCGGGTTTTTCGGCGTCTGGATGCCGTGTGCGAGATGGTCGTCCGGCGACGCAATCGAAAGGGAGGCTGCCTGATCGGGAATCTCAGCACAACGCTCAGTGATACCCATCCCGCCTTTCGCAAACGGCTGGGAGAGTGTTTCGATGAGATGGCCTCGGAGTTTCAGGTTCACCTGGACGAGGCTGCAGCGAGTCGCGGATTGTCGGGCGATCAGGACACTGGTGAGATGGCTCGATACATCGTCAGCGTGATCGAAGGAGCGATCATGCTCTCCCGAACTCACCGCGATGTAAGCGTCATTCAACGGCAGGTGCATCATCTGAAGGAAGATGTGAAGCGGTCATTTCAAAACAGGGAGGCGAAAAGCCAATGAATCGATTGAAAGCTGAAGTAAAAATGAACGACGTTACCTCAATGACATTGCATGCCCCCAACTCTTGAAGGGATCCTGATATGCTTTACGATGACACAAGACGGCAATTTCTTTCTTCTCTGGGTGTCTGCATTGCATTGCCAGCGCTTGAGAGCTTCGCTGCCGGCAAAGGCACCGCCAGCAAAGGCACCACAGAGAAAGCGAAAACCTTTGTTGCTATCGGTTCAAATCTCGGCTGGTATCAGAGAGGGTTCTACCCGAAGGAAGTTGGGACGGGTTATCGCATGCCCGAAGTACTGGCGCCTCTGGCGAAGCACCGAAACGACTTTACGATCTTTTCTGGCCTGGATCATCAAGCGCCGAACGGACATAACAACTGGTCGAATTTTTTATGTGGGCAGCAGGTCGGGAGCTACTCTCTGGATCAGATGATTGCCGACAAGATTGGTTCGGAGTGTCGGTTCACCTCGGTTCAATTGGCAGCTGGATCGGGCAATGATGCCATGAGTTTTTCGAAGCAAGGCACGAGGTTGCCTTCCATCAACCGGCCCTCGGTCTTCTACAACAAAATGTTCATCAGCAAGGCGGACCTCAAGCACCAGGAGCACATTCTCCGAAGCGGTCAGTCGTCCATGGACTATGTGTTGGAAGATGCCAACCGGTTGCAGAAGAAGGTCTCTGCCTTCGACAGCGATGCCCTTGACGAATATTTCACCGCACTTCGCAGCGTCGAAAAGCGATTAAGCAATCGCCTCGCCCACATCAATGACCCGGTTCCCACCACAGGCTACAAGTTGCCTGAGAGCGACCCGATTGCGCCACGGCAGCAGATGGACTGCTCAAAATTGATGTACGACCTGATGGCCTTGGCCATCCAAAACGGATCCAGTCGTGTGCTTTCTTTGAACCTGGGCGGTGGTGGCCCCGTTTTTACCATTGATGGCGAAACCTTAAGCGAGGGTTACCACAGTCTCTCTCATCACGGCAACAATCCGTCGCGCATTCGCGATCTGATTACAGTCGAACAGTCTCACATGAAGTGCTTAAATGGGTTTCTCAATCAGCTCAAAGAGAAGAAGGATGCTGAAGGAAAGCCACTGCTAGACAGTACGCTGGTTCTACTGGGGACGGGCATGGGGGATGCAAGCCGCCATTCCAATAGAGATTTGCCAACCCTCGTTGCCGGCGGTGGCGCTCGCCATGGCCAACATATCGCTGCTGGCAGTGAATCCTATCTCCTGGGCGATCTCTATATAACGCTTCAGCAACAGCTCGGGATCGATTGCGATTCCTTTTCAAACGCATCAAGAAACCTCAACAGCTTATGGAGCGTTTGATGGCGTCAAGCAATTCGCAATTCCCGACCCGTTCGCGATCAAGGCGACCAATGCGCAAACCCGAAAAACAGTTTCCGCTACTCGCAGTTGCTGGCGTGATGCTTGCCCTGGCTCTTGTCGTAGGCTTGGTGGTCGTTGTAACGCAAAAAACGGATGACACGGTGAGTGACAACACAGACACTGCCAATTTAGTGCCATCAAGAGATGCCAACGACAAACTTTCCAGTCGTAAAGACGTGCCCGGCAGCAATGTCCCCCGATCAAAACAACCCACACCAGGCAATCAGCAGCCAGTGGTTGTCGATCCATCCCCTAAGCCAACTGATACGCCTTCAACACTGCCGGCAGCTTTGACAGCAGAGACGTTGATGCCCCCACATGCGGTTACCTATGTAAACACGTACTGTATCGACTGTCACGATAAGGATACCGAGACAGGCGAGGTCAATTTGGAACGCGAGTCTGTGGATTGGAAGTCAGAAGCGGATCGCACGTTTTGGGAAAAAGTACGCACGGCCAATCACGATAAGATGATGCCGCCAAAGAAAGAATCACAACCAAGAGAAGCGGAACGCACGCAATTTAACGATTGGATTGCAAAAGAATTGTCTGAGACGCCAATCTTTGGCGTCACCAAAGCACGCCGATTGAGTCGCGACGAATACCTCAACACCATGCGAGCACTGTTCCAACAAGGAGGGGCCAAATTGCCGCTGGGTTTTCCAGAAGACAACGAGCTTCACGGTTTCGACAACCTCAGCGAAGGCCTGGTTACCTCTCCCGATCTGTTGGAAGCCTATTCCGAAACTGCCGAAACGGTTGCCGACCTCTTTTATCCCCGCAAGCGGTCTCTAGATCTGCAGCCAACAACCCACAAAGCCGGCCCGGAAGACATGGCCAAGAGCTATTCTGCCTCCTCCATTCACGGTGATGCGCTGCGCCTCGTCTCCCGCACAAATTTTAAAGCTTTCAGCGGCACCTGGCTGGATCAGTTCGACGCCAAAGTGGCCGGCACCTACCACATCGAAATTGAAACGTCGGCCTTCAATGCAATACGAGACAATTTCATGCGTGCACCGATGATACTCCACGTTCGCGCAACCGAAAGCACCACCAGTCCCCGGGCCGGCTACGAGACGTTTCGTCTTCTAAAAGAAATAAGGGTCGACTCCAGCACTCCCAAGACCGTTCACTTTGATGCGGATCTCTATGCTGGTCAGACCCTGCTCTTTCACTTCAAGAATGCTCCCATTGATTTTGAAGCCGAACCTTTAGAAGCGCACCTGCGTGAACGCTTCAAAGTAGACAAACGCTTTCACGCGGTATGGAACGCCACCTTTGGCCCTCTTGCCAGATCTCACAAATCAGTCGTCCGCGGATTAGGCAAGGGGTGGCAGCACTTTCACAACCAAATGAACGATCCAAAGCTGGACGTCAGCGCCGCAGCTCGCGACCCCAAAACCACCGCTAAAGTCTTTCGGTTTTTTCGGAATCCGCCAGGCGCGAAAGACGCGCTTCCATTTTCGCGCCGATTCTACGAGTTTCTTGCCCCCGATTACTTCGAGAACGGTCCCGCTCTGCAGCTGCATGCAGCCAGTGTCACTGGACCGCTGAAGTTGATTCCCTCTCGATCCGATGAAACCGCCGCTAAGCTCAAACTCAAGGTGCTCGGCATCCAAGCCGGCAATGGCACTGGAGAGGCAATGATCGAGCCTTTTCTGCGTCAATTTCTGCCGCGCGCATTTCGGCGTCCCGTCAGCGAAGAAACCATCGCGACCTATCTGAAAATCGCTAAACAGTCGGTTTCCGAAGGGCATGACGCGGACACGACCATGCATCTGCTGCTGCGGAAGATTCTCATATCGCCGCGATTCTTGTACCGTTGCTACAACGGCGATCAGCTCGACGATTTCGATCTGGCCGCCCGTTTATCCTACTTTCTCACGAAGCAACCACCAGATGCCCGCTTGTTGCAGCTCGCATCCCAGTCGCAGTTGCGGAATCCGCAGATTTTGCGAGCCGAAGCCAAACGCTTAATGCCCACGACGTACGATGCGCCGATGATTACCAGTTTTGTCAGTCAATGGCTCAACGTGGGAGATCTCGACGACATCATGCCGGACCCCAAGTTCGAGTTTTCAGCACTCGATACGGAAACGGCCAAGCGGGAGACGTTTCACTTCTTCTGCGAGATTCTCTCAAAAGATCTGCCCGTCAGCAGCTTCATCGATCCGGATTTCACCTATACGACGCCAAGTTTCTCCCACCGAATCTACGGGCTGGGTCCGGGGCCGAAACGCAAATCTACCGAAAACGTAAATCGTCTGAAGCTGGAACGCATCGCTCTCCCCAAGGGGCATCGCCACGGCGGGATATTGGGGCAATCCGCTGTGATGATGGCAACGGCGAACGGCGTCGATACGCAAGCGGTATTGCGCGGCGCCTGGGTCTTGGAAAACGTCATAGGTATGCCGACGCCTGGGCCGCCCCAGGACGTACCCGCCCTTACGCCGGATACCCGGGGTGCCACCACGCCACGGGAACTTCTGGCCAAACACACCACCGACGCATCATGCGCATCCTGCCACCGACTCATCGACCCCGTCGGCTTTATGTTGGAAAATTACGATCCTGTCGGTAAGTGGCGGCAGGTCTGGCCCGCCACTCAAAAGCCCATCGACGCTTCAGGCGTGCTTTTCGACGGTACCAGAATTCAAGATGCTGCCGCCTTTAAGCGGTGGCTTGTGGCCAACGTCGATTACTTTGGCAACTGCTTGTCAGAAAAGTTGCTTACTTACGCGACTGGCCGCGTCTTGAACTATTCGGAAAAGCAAGAAGTTGAACAACTCGTCACACAATCTCGACTGGATGGTGACGGCTTCAAGGGGCTGGTTCTGGATTTGATCTCCAGCCGAACTTTTATGAATAATCTCTACAGCGAACCCATAGGTAGTGATGTTTTAAAAGGGAGCGCGGGTCTTCAACCTGTTTCGGGAAGTACGGACACGAATGCCAAACCGCCTGCTGACGCATCGATCAAGCAACCGTTCAAAGGACACGAACCCTTCGACAAAGTCGATCCCAACCGTTTTCTTAGGTTCAGCCCCGAATACACGACGATACGCAATGGCGCTATGTGGACCCGCGGCCATAGCGGTGGCAAATATTCGCCATTTGTCGGCATTCCCATCGATGAAATCGATTGCTCCATTTCCTTTCGCTATAGGCATTTGGGCGACGGTAAGATGCTCTGGCTGTTTATCGATGGAGACGATGGTTTTGGTGGGCAAGATCATGTGTTGCGGGTGCAGTTGTTGAGAAACTCGGTGCGGATTCAAGTCGATGGGCATACGAAGAACCCGAAAGATCCGAAGCTGCTCAAGACTCTCGCTCAGCGGAGAAAGCAACGCCCACAGGAGGAGGACAGGCCACCTGATAAAGTCAGTGGCGCCTATCGGGTATCTGAGAAACTCAAACCAGAGGCCGTCGACCTACAGGACAAGAATTGGCACAACCTACAACTGGTCTTTAAAGGCGACCGCGTGGTGATCCGACTGGACAACAATCGCTGGACTAAAACCCTCCAGCGGCCTGGCTTTACATTCCGAAAAAACATGCTGTTGTTCATGCTAAACGGTGGTGAAAGCGGCATTGAAATCGACGACCTCAAAATCATGGCGAACTAACTTCTCAATACCCTCAATACCAAATCAAAGGAATCGAACAGCCATGAACAATCACCGCCCAATCCTGCTCCTTGCGATCCTCGCCCTGGCGACAACCGCGCCGTTCTCAAATGCACAAGCTCAACAGCTCTCCGAATCGCGATTGGCGAAAATGCTCAAGCGTTTTCCGAAAGCGGATGCGAACGGCGATGGCAAGCTGACCCAGGAAGAATTTAAAGCCGCCCGCCAACAGTTCGAACAATCCAAGCAGGGCAATGCGCGCCCGGCCGCAGCAGCACAAACGAGGGCGGGATTTGATCCCGGATGGGAGAAGGAAAAATTTCCGCCACACGCGGTAAGCCTCAAAACGCCTGAAGAGATTATGGCAATCTATAAGCGCGGCCCGGCGGGCCAAACTCCTTTGCGTGAGAGCGACGCTCTTTCCTTTCCCAAACCTGCCGCTGGCATCATGCGCATCGTGGGGACGGGCCACAGCTTCATGGTACCCGGCTACAAGACCTTGCCCCTCATCTCCCGGGCCGCCGGTTTCGAGCAGCCCCTGTGCCTGCATGTTGGCGGCGGCGTCAAAGGAAGCGCGCGCTACAAATGGGAGCAGGAAAACGGCATCTTCGAGTTCGATGGCAAGCCCCTGCCCAAGCTCCTGGCCGCTATTTCCAACTCGGAGTGGGAGGCCATGATCTGGGGTCCCTATACGGATCGCCCGGAATTCTACTCGTGCTGGATCGATTTCTGCACAAAATACAATCCCGACATGAAGTTCTTTCTCTCCGACGCTTGGCCTGCGCCGGGTCAAGTCCAGAAGGTATTCAACCTCAAAGCAAACCCGGAATCTGAAGCGTTCTTCACCGAAGCGGTCTACGATCAACTCAGCGCCAACGCGAACACTAGCTTTGCAAGCCTCGTGAAAACGCTGCGCGACTCAACTGATGAAGTCTATATCCTTCCCACGCACGCAGCGATGACAGAGGCCGCCAAACGCCTCATCCGGGGCGAACTCCCCGGCGTCGAAGGCCTGTACAAGGTCATTGGCGGAAAAGAGCGTTCGATCTGGGCAGACAAAATCGGCCACATCAGTCCCGGCTTCGACCGCTTGGAGGGTTATGTCTTCTACGCCACGCTCTACGGCAAATCTCCTGAACTCATTTCAGAGCCCATCAAGTTCAATACGAACCCAAGCTTCGTAAGCCCCGCCCTGGACAAAATATTCCGTGAAATCGCCTGGAAAGCGGTCGTGGAGCATCCCCTCTCCGGCGTTATAGACAAGAACAAGAATGGCATCGGCGATCATCTGGAGTAACGTTCCATTTGACGTGATCGGTGCCGTCTCGGCGGGCATGAAATCGGCATGGGTTAAGCGGTCAGGCTGAGCGGTCTTTGATCCGTGGGAAATAGAGCCCACTGTTACCGTGGTCTGTTGTAAATGTGTCGGTTCAGTAAATCATGCGACACGTGTGGTTATCGGCAGGAATAATTATTGAAAAAGTTAAATTGACAATTGTAAATTGTGAACTGATTGGGCAATCGTCTCATTTTTCAATTTACACTTTACAATTTAATTTTTTCAATGACCCAATTTCAACACGATCTCTTCGTAGTGGCTTCGACAGCCTGAAATTGCCCAGTCTTCCCTTTCGTATTGATTTTCGTCAGACCACTGTTACCGTCGTCACTTTTAGCGAACTATGTGAGAAAGTGGATAGTCGATTGAAAGCCTCTGTCACATCACAGAATCAGCAGTGGGCGTCTCGTCAACTCGCTGATTACGACGCGCGCCTACCCGGCACGATGTTCGCCGAGGGGGTCGTGCTGGATGTGGCGCAGGGGTATGAACTTCAGTCGGCTGTGGCGCAATGGCGTTGCGGTCGTGGGGAACGGGTGATCGGTTACAAGGTTGGTTGCACGTCGCCGACGATCCGGGCGCAGCTCGGGATCAATCATTGCGTCAGTGGTCGACTGTATGACTCGGAGCAACACTCGTCGGGCGCCGTGTTGTCGCGCGAGCGATTCGCGAATCTAGCGATCGAGGGTGAGATAGCCGTGGAGCTGTCTCGCGAACCGAACGAGAAAGAGTTTTCCGAGGTCGAGATTCCCGCATGTGTTGCTCGCGTGTTTCCCGTGATCGAATTGCACAACCATGTGATGCGAGGTGAGCGGCCGTCGGCAGGCGAACTGATTGCCAACAACGCTATTCACGCCGGGGTCGTCGCGGGGAGCGGTGTCAGGCTCACTGATATTTGCGGTGCCAATGACAATTACGATAGCGGGGCCCTTGATTCATCGGCGCTGTCGATCTTCGCTGATGACCGGCTGCTCGATGAGTGCGCCGGACCGACGTTGATTCAAACGATCAATTCATCGCTGAAATGGTTAACCAAATCGGTGCGTGACCGCGGCGAGCGACTCAGTGCCGGCCAGATTATCCTGACCGGCTCGATCCCGAGTTTGATTCCGATTGCCGAGGACTGCGGCATCCGAGTCGACGCCCCGCCGTTCGGCAGCGTCGAAGTGAAGTTCATAACCTGTCCCAGTTCTTAAAAGGAACCTGACATGCCTTACGACGACACGTTGATCGTTGATCACATCAAGCAAACACACAGCACGGGCCTGCTGAGTGAACGAGAGAAGCACCTGATCGGTCTGGCTGTGACGATGACGCGCGGTTGCCAGGTCTGCACTCGAAACCGGGTTGAAAAGGCCCGCAGCAACGGGCTCACCGACGACGAACTCAACGCCCTGATCGCGGTGGCTTCGGCCGTTAACAGCGGCGTGACGGCGGCCACCGCCCGCGTTGCGTTCGGCATGATCGAAGAAGAAGCTGCTGCTGAATGCGGCGACGTTTGTTCGACAAATCCTCAGTAGACAAAGACGTTTTGAAGGTAGCTATAGATATGCAAGGCGTCGTAAAAATTGGCACGGTCGGTGAAGAGCGGTTCGTTGTAAGCGAGCAGCACTTGATCGACTTTGCGCACAATGGGATGCCGCGGATCTTATGCACGCCATGGCTGATTTGGTTCTTGGAGCACGCAGCGCGTAACGCTATGTTGCCTCTGCTTGAGCCAGGCGAGAGCACGGTCGGTGTCGTTGTTAACGTCGAGCACATCGCGGCGACGCCCCTCGGAGCGCAAGTCATATGTTGCGCTCGAGTGATCTACGTCGACGGGCCACTGATCTCGTTCCAGTTCGAGGCACACGACAAGCACGAGCAGATCGCCCGCGGCACGCACAAGCTGCGAGTGATCCAGGCCGCCCGCCTTGCCAAGAAGGTGGCAGGCAAGCTGCGGCAGTACAAATCATGACAGTCATTCAGCAATTACTGACGGAAGGAGTTTGAACGATGGACGCAAAGAGACGGGCACTCTTGCTAGTGTGTAGTTTGGCGCTGCTCGTATTGACTGGGACCGCGAGCGCAGAGGAGCCCCAGGCGACGCCGGTTTCAGTTGAGTCGATTTCAGAACCGCCATTGCGTGAAGTCATCGTCAGCCACACGGACGAAAACGGCATGCTTCAGCTCTACCGCATGAAGGAGGATGGTTCAGGCAGTCGCCAGTTGACCAAAGGCAATCATCACTGTGTGCAACCGGCTTGTTCTGCCGATGGGAAGAAACTCGTTTACGTAAGACGGAGCGAAAAGGGCATGGCGATTTGGCTCTGCGACACAGATGGCAAGAACGCCAAAGAACTCATCAGGTCGCAGGGAATCCTGGTGCCTTCCTGGTTGCCTGACTCGAAACACATCGTCTGGATGAGTGCCGGGACGGGACGGAAGAACCAGGATCCCGCCAGCAATAGCCAGATCCGCATCATGAACACCGAAACGGGGGAATCACGCAGGCTATTTACGGATCCGGAGCAGATCAAGTTTAGCGATGCGATGCCTTCAGTATCGCCCGATGGCAAGAAGGTGGCCTTTGTTTCCAATCGAAGCGGCACCTTTAGAGTTTGGGTGAGCAATCTTGACGGGAGTGATGCCAAACCAATCTCGGCAACCAAAGATCAGGACGAGGACCTCAAACTGCCGATCGAGCAAAAAGTCCCGACGTGGTCACCCGATGGGAAGTGGATTGCCCACTGGGAAGGCGTGGAGATGATTCATATGAGTCAGTTTACCGGAATCAACAACCGGAAGCGGGATCAGCAGATCTCAGCCACTTTCAATGTCTGGGTGGTCAGCAGCGATGGCAAACGGCGTCGAAAGGTTGGGCGTGGCGATGATCCCACGTGGTCTCCCGATGGATATGTGACTCGGGCTTTTCCGGATCCAGAAAGGGGCGGCGCCAAGATCATGATCGAGACAGACTCCGGGGAGAAGCAGTTGCCGATCGTGCCTCGCAAAAGGAACTGGGGCCGATTCACCTGGAAGCCATAATATCCATATGTTCGCAACGTAACTCACGCGACAGGTGAATCATCCGGATTTTCCCCACCGATACCTAACAGCAAGACACAACGTGATGTGACGCTGACATGCGGGAATTGTATGCATGTTTGTCATCCGGATCCTGAGGAGCGGCAACGTCGAACGGAGCTATTGCACAACGCCGGAGTCATCGTCCAGCTTGACGATGGAAACCTGCAGTCCGTATCGCCCGAAGAAGCCACGGAGCACATTGCCGCAATGGAACCCTAACGTCGTGCGCTCTATGAGACATCACAGTCAATACAACAAGGTGAAGGACGAGCCGCCTCAGACTCCACCGGACCAATCGAAGAACGGCTCGTGAATCGACGCTGCCGCGCGACGCGCAGGTCACAAGACACAAGAATTCCAGCGAGAGAGATATGCGGTGAAAGATTTTGTAAAAGTCGGCTGCCTCAATTACGCGAAGCTTGTGAGTACCGCGGGCGATCTGCTCGTGCTCGTCGTGTGCCTCGAACTGAAACGAGATCCGTCACTTCGGTTTGTAGCGTCTGTAACTCACTTCGGTGGCGGGCACCGACGCCAGACTGGCGGTCTGCTAACCCGCGTTCGATTGGACCACCCGAAGCGGCTAAAGAAAGCCTCAAACTCGCATCGGTGTTCCGACCGATGCGCGAAGCCGAACGTGCCAATTGAGCATGTTGATTCTGCAAACAGATTACGCAAATACCGCCGCAACATGACTGCACACAAGCGGTTGCGATGTTTGCAGCTCGACAATACCGCGACAAAAAAGTTCTAACCGTGTCTGGTTGCCCCGACTTGAAGAAACACCGTGATTCACGGTGTTTTTTTATGCGCTGACTTCAATCGTGGCCGAGTGTATCCCGTCGCTGATCCTCACGAGAATCGCCAGGCCGCAATATTGTTTCCCCACTGAAGAAGGTTTCCACCGGCCGTAGAAGGTTTCCACCGGCTGTAAAAGGTTTCCACCGGCCGTAGAAGGTTTCACCCACTGACGACGCATTACTTTCAAAATACGCCAACACTTCAATTCCTGACGCCAAATCAATACTGACGGCCAAGGCAAGTCCACTCAACAACATCGTGGGCGAAGGTCGGCAGACATAAGGGCAAGCGTGCAGAGATAGCCTGCATCTGATTGGCTATGCGTTTTTGGTATTTCGTCGCTATCCGGCGTCCATCCTGCCGCTACTCGGTTGCTGGTGCATCGACGCCCCGATGCTTCTGTATTTGCAATTTTCAATATGGGTGCCGTATCGAGTCAGCCTTTCCGGAGGGTTACTGGAAGAAACCAAACATGGGTGTGTGGCTCTGCAACAACATCTAAAACATTTCGCAACAGGCTTCGGGCTCTCCGAATGAGTCGCAAGGCTCATGATCCTTCCCATCTCGATACAGCTTTCAATCGTCGACAGGAGCAACAAACCTCTTCCCAACGTT
>CAXGRW010000014.1:0-21182 GCA_964012125.1 uncultured Rhodopirellula sp. | reverse complement strand
GATGGTGTGGTAATCAGATGGTGTGGTAATCAGATGGTGTGGTAATCAGATGGTGATTGATGTTGGGGCGACGATGACAGTTGGTTGATGGAGACTTTTAAGCGGTTGTCGGTTGCTTGGTGTCGCCACTTGACTGTTGTTTCAGGTATTCAACGGCACGTCGCAGTTGTGGGTCCAAGTCGAGGCCTGTCTTCGGTTGAGGTTCTGCGCGAACAGCGTCTGGTGTATCACCGGAGCCATTGGATTCTGGCTGCTCGGATTCTGAGTTCTGCGGTTCTTCTCCTGCATCCGGTTTTTTATCGGCCGTTGGATTTTTATTTGTGTCTGGCGGATCCGAATCTGAGATATCTGAATCTGAGGCTTCTTCCTCGTTGGGTGGGTTTTCAGTAGCGGTATCTTTCTTCTCATCGTTGCCCGTCTTGGCGAGTGACGGGTACGAAGCTTCCCGCCAACGCTTTGCCAAGTCAACAATGGTTTCTTCATCCAGTTCTACCTCCAGCCCCTCGTCGGGCTGAACACCCCATTCATCATCCTCGGTCGCATCTTTTCCGCGATGAATGTTCTTTCCGTTGGGACGATAGTATCTTGCCACGGTCAGTCTTAATGCGCTGCGACCGTATTGAAGGGGCAAGATGTTTTGAACCGTCCCTTTTCCATAGCTACGCGTGCCTACGATTTTGGCTCGTTGATTATCCTGCAGGCAGGCAGCAACGATCTCGCTGGCACTGGCGGAATCCGTATCAATCAGAATGGCGATTGGCTTGCTTGTGTCGACTAAAGTACCTTCAGTGGCATCGAAACGATCTTCGACTTCTCCGCCACGAATACGAGTTGAAACAATCTTCCCACTGTTGATGAACATGTCACTGACGTCAGCAGCCGCATGGAGCAGACCGCCGCCATTGCCCCGGAGGTCGAGCACAAGCCCGCTGAAGTCGTTGTCAAGACTTTTCAGGACTTGTTCCAGTTCACGGACTGTCTTTTCACCAAATCGCGTAAGACGCACGTACGCGATGGAAGGATCATCACGAAGGCGGTATACCCAACGATTATCTTTATCTCTGTAGTCACCAATCACCGACTCTATTTCGATCCGTCCACGCTGGACCCTGATCGACACCGTCTCATCTGCACGCCTGATAGACAAGTCAACTTCGGTGCCCACTGGACCCTTCAGCTTTTTGCTGACTTCACGTAATTCCTCTGTTGATACGTCTTGTCCGTTAACAGCGACAATCAGGTCACCTGGTAAAAGGCCTGCTTCTAATGCAGGTGAACCAACAAGCGGAGTAATCACACGGACCGGTGCTTTGGGTTCCGGCTGTTCGACGAAGATCCCGATCCCAGCAAATTCCTGATTCAGAGTGTCTTGAAATGACTCGTAGTCCTGTTGAGGAATGTATTCACTGTGTTGGTCCAAGGTGGCTGTCATTCCATCCATGGCCGAGATCAAGAGTTGCTCTTTATCCACAGGGTCGACGTAGTAAGCGTCGATCAGGTCCAAGGCGTTGCCCACGATCATCGCCGTCTTCGCTCGCTGATGTGCGAAGTAGCACAAGACACTGACAAAGGCAGTGACAATGATAATGTTGAGATTGCGTGGTGGCATAATTGGCTTGCAATTTTGATAGCTGGGCCACAATCCGTGTGCTCGTGGCGCCGACGTACTCATTGTACCGGTTTGGCACGTTTATCCGAACGCCGGTCAAAAACCCGTAAAAAGTGAGGTCAGACGCCGTTCAAAAAAGGGACCGGGATCAAAATGGCATGCTGCTGTATCCAAGTCAGCAAACCATCCCAACTGGTGTATTGGGACACGTAAACGAATAGCAGATAAATACCAATGACCAGTGGCATCAGAATTCGAATCAGATTTCGTGAGATTTTCTTCCACAGGCCCACAGGTTCCGGCATTCTCCTTGCTCTGCGGAGGGCCAAGCCTGTTGCCATGCGTGCCGGAAGAATGAAAGCCACAAAAATCAGGCAGGGAGCCCACATGACTTCTCGTGGTGTCGCTTCGATCTTCAGAAGGTAAAGAGGAATCGGTGTTATCACCAAACACATTACCATCGCAGCGAACCACGCCCACGGAGCTCGCCGAAAGTCTCGCCGAATGGTGCGTACCGCGAATAATGCACGGAATCGATTCTCGGCGGCAAAGTGAGCTTGCAGCATCGGAAGATACAGCATGCCTATGCCCAGAAGCAGTAACGCTGCGAAGCCTACTAGCCCAGCCAAGCCTGTTTCGCCATTTCGGAATGCAGCAATGATCACAAAGGATGGTGAGATCCATATCAATGTCCCCACAGCGCCGCGCAGTCCCAACCAGAAATATCTCGGAGCTTGCAAATTGACGCTGAATTCCCAGAGTCGATCTGGGACCGTTCGCCAAGTCCGCCAACGCCAACCTTCTTTAAAAAGACGTTTAGGTTGTGGCCAAAGGTAGTTGGCTAGGCGTCCGCCACGATTCCATGCCCAAAGCAGGTAAGCCGTCATCAGGATTGAGGTCGCGAGCGCCAAGATTCGCATTTGGGTTGCCTGTTCTGATCCTTGATTAATCAGATTTGCAACAGATTCGAGGTGCGCTAACGCTTGGGTCGGTAACGCAGCCAAGAAAATGGCGATTGCGGCTAAGCCAATTTGACCGGCTTGCTGTAAATGCGGCAATGAATCTTTTAGTTTCGAACCCTTGGCCAGTTGCCCAGAAACGTTGAGCAGATAACCAAATGCGATCAATTGAAGAATGGGTATCGCCGCTAATACCGCGAGAATGACTATCAAAGAAACGAGGCAGAATGTCCCGCGAATTAGCCACGCGATTCCGCTCACGATCGAACGGATCAACCCTCTCTTTGCAGGTTTTTCATCAACTGGATCATGCGGTTCTAACTGCGTGGTACCGATAGCTGCCGTGAGGTTAGCATCGACTGGCAGCACTAAGGCGTCGTCGGTTGCAAGAATCGGCGGATGGATCTGGTCAGAAACTTGTGAATCAGTGCTGTCATCTGTTTCAGCAATCATCGCATCCAGTATCGCATCGCCGTCGCCCGCTGATAGCTCGAACGCTTCTTCGTTGGCTTCGGGGTAGGAGGGCGGTTCGGGATCGGAACGAGTCACGCGTGAATGTGTCCGAGTGGAGTGAATGTGAATGGCTGCGATGGCAATGGTGCCATGCCTGTTACGGCGTGTTAGCTGCCAATGGTTACGAGTTCAATGCAGCATCTCCGAATGCTAGCGTCTCAGATCGTGGCACAATCCACGACGCGACTGTTTAGTGTCGCAAACTGGGTGCTCTACAGTGTAAGTGAGGATTCGGCAAGATTTGCTGGATCTTGCTCGTTCATTTGCCGATTCATCAAAAAGTAGGTTGCTCGAGGGGGGATACTCGACTGAACTTCTGCAGGTCGCTTCAAACCTGTGGTTAACGAGAAGAATTCATGCTCTTTATTCACCGTATCCCCTGTTGGTTGAGTTTACTCGCCATTTCTATGGCCTTCACAGGGTGCGTCGGTCCGAGGGTTCCAAGCGATCGCTATCTTCAGGATGAGGTCTCCGCGGAGTTTCACGCATCCGCGCCTTGTTCATCGCAAGCTAGCCAGTGTGATTTGGATGAAGAGGAGCCCCCTAAGGAAATTCCTTGGCCCATGTTCCATCCGATCCCAACTCGGCCCGTATTTAGCGGCAGCGGCCTCTGAGAGCTGGAATACGCTCTTTTGGGGCCTAAATCACTTGACAAAAAAGCCGTGAGATTACGACCTTTTTGCTGAGGGTGTTAAGCTTGGCAAACCTTGCGGAGTGGAGTTCCCAAGTGTGAAGGGATGTCGCCGAATGTTCCGATGCAAACAGCCATACCGGTGTTGCCGGTATGTGATCGACGGAGGAACGTAGTTTCCGTCGGACTTCAAGCATCCGAAAGATTCGGGTACGGGAATATATGCCAGCGACCACTCAAGTTTCCCGCGCCGCGACCCACCTGGTTTTGCTATCCGTATTTACGGGTGCGTGCATCTGGACGGTCCCGACCGCTGCTCAACTACCGCAAGAGCGAATCTCCGAGGCGAGAGTGACGCCCACGGTGAAGGCCATCCGTAGGGCCTCGCCAGCGGTAGTAAATATCCACGGCCAAAAAACGGTTCGGGCTACTGCTGCAGGGATGGCTGGAGCCGAAGGCCCTGAGTCGTTCCGCCAAGTCAACGGAATGGGTACCGGAGTGGTCATCGATCCACGGGGTTACGTGGTCACAAATTATCATGTGGTTGAAGATGTCGATAATATCAAGGTTACGTTGCACAACGGCGAGACCACCACAGCCGAGCTGATCGCGTCACGTGTGCGGAACGATTTGGCGTTGATCAGGGTAAAGAGTGATCGCCCACTACCCACCATTCCGCGGGGAACAAGTAGCGATCTGATGGCCGGTGAAAGCGTGATTGCGATTGGAAACGCTTTTGGGTACGTCCATACAAGCACTCAGGGGATCATAAGTGCTCTGCATCGTGACGTGCCTGTCAACGAAACACAGGAATACGTGGACCTGATTCAAATCAGTGCTGGGATCAATCCTGGGAACTCTGGAGGCCCTCTGTTGAACATTGAGGGCGAGATGATTGGCGTGAACGTCGCCGTGCGTGTAGGGGCTCAGCAGATCGCCTTCGCGATTCCGATCGATCAGGTCGTCGAAATTGTGACTGAGATGATCGAACAGCAGAACGATACGAGGCTTGCCACAGGCCTGCGAACCAGCGGCGGACCCCGCGAGGGTGATGGCGTGACCGTTTCCGATGTCTCCGCTAGCAGTCCTGCCGCACGGGAAGGACTGAAACCGGGTGACCGCGTGGTCCGCGTTGGTTCTCAGGAAGTGGACAACAAACTCGACTTCTCTCTCGCTTTGATGGGCCTCAGCCCAGGCGAGGCGATGAAATTGGAAATTGAGCGCGGTGGCGAGCGTTTCGATCTGGCTTTGACGACGGAGAGGAGAACTCCGGATTCGTACTCAGTGAAAGAGTTGGCTTGGAGCATCATTGGGGTCGAGGCGAAGCCCGTTCCCGATTCCACCATGCGACGGCTGAATTCTCGCATGAGAACACGATATCGCGGCGGCCTTTACGTGACGGCAGTCAAGCCAGGATCAGCTGCCGAGAGGCAGGGGATCATCGCCGGCGATGTGTTGCTCGGAATTCATGGATGGCAGACATCGAGCATGAAGGACTTAGCCGGCATTTTGAAGCACCCGGACATCAAAGAAGGACCCAAGGCTAAATTCTATCTGGTCCGCCGTGAGCAAACCCTGTTCGGGCATATGGAACTTGCGGCTCATCCGAGCATGGTAACCAAGCACCGCTAGGTCGCTTGGGTAGCAGATTTCACAGCGGTGATTGATCGCAGACGTCCCGGGGCATTCTTGCGTACTGCACTTGCAGAAGCAGCCTGCCGACCCAGCCGGGACGCTTGTGTTCACCGCTTCGGTCGACGGCAACGCGAGCCGTGCTCAGTCACTGAACCGCAATTACCAAGTGCGAGCTTCTTCATACGCTGAGATCTTCTCTTCCAGCTGAAGTGTCTCTGCTATGTCATCTAACCCGTGCAGCAGGTTGTGCTTGCGGCTGGGATCAATTTCGAACGTTAAGTTCAGGCCATCGGTGTCCTCAACCGTCTGTTCCTTCAGGTTGACGGTTAGCTCGTACGGTGATGGCGAGGCTGCTCGGCTGAAGATCTCTTCGATGTGCTTTTCGTCAAGAACAATTGGCAGAACCCCATTCTTGAAGCAGTTGTTGAAGAAGATGTCTGCAAAGGAGGGTGCGATGACCGCCCGAAAGCCGTAATCTTCCAGTGCCCAAACTGCATGCTCGCGACTGCTACCGCTGCCAAAGTTCTTGCGAGCAATCAAGATCGACGCACCACTGAGGTGCGGCTGATTCAATTCAAATTCAGGATTAGGTGTGGTGCCGTCATCTTGAAATCGCCAATCGTAAAATAGAAACTGACCAAACCCGGTTCGTTCGATTCGTTTCAGGAACTGCTTGGGGATGATCTGGTCGGTATCAACGTTGGCGCGGTCGAGCGTCGCAACGACACCGCTGTGAATGGTAAAGCTTTGCATGAGTTTGATTTCAGTTGGATGATCTGGAGTTGGTTGGAATGAACAGCAGAAGGAACAACGGTGATCACAGGCTCAGTGGGGTGTGATCTCGCGTCGTACATCATTCCGCAGTTTTATAATTCCACTGGCGGACATCGACGAAGTGTCCTTTGACGGCAGCGGCAGCAGCCATGGCTGGGCTGACGAGGTGGGTTCTTCCGCCTTTGCCCTGTCGACCTTCGAAATTGCGGTTGCTGGTGCTTGCACAACGTTCACCCGGAGCGAGTTTATCGGGGTTCATTGCAAGGCACATGCTGCACCCCGCTTCGCGCCAATCGAAACCAGCTTCCTTGAAGATACGATCAAGCCCTTCTTGCTCAGCTTGCTTTTTTACTTGCCCGCTTCCAGGCACAACCATTGCATTGACGTCACCTGATACATGATGTCCCTTGAGCACAGTGGCAGCGGCTCGTAAGTCCTCGATTCTTGCGTTGGTACACGAACCGATGAAGACACGCTGAATAGGGATGTCATGGATCGAAGTCTTGGCCTGAAGTCCCATGTAGTCCAACGCATCAGAAGTCGATTTCTGTTCGGTGAGATCTTCAAAGTCAGACGGGGATGGTACTTGGTCAGTGATGCTTCGTACTTGGCCAGGGTTGGTTCCCCAAGTGACTTGCGGTTCGATATCAGCACCGCGATAAGTGTTTGACAAGTCGTACACCGCGCCCGGGTCACTTCCGAGAACTTTCCAACGCTCGACGGCTGCATCAAAGTCCGTGGGCACTTCGGGGAGTCCACGCAAATAATCAAAAGTCACTTCGTCAGGTGCAATCATGCCAGCGCGGGCACCCGCTTCGATCGACATGTTGCATACGGTCATCCGCTCTTCCATGGATAATGCGCGAATGCATTCGCCGGTGTATTCCAAGACGTATCCAGTACCCCCGGCAGTGCCAAGGTCTCCAATCAGATACAGCACCATGTCTTTTGCAGTGACACCGGGTGCCAATTCGCCATCGACACGAAGTTCAAAAGTCTTTGGTTTGAACTGACGCAATGTTTGAGTGGCCAACACGTGTTCAACTTCGCTGGTCCCAATTCCAAAGGCTAATGCACCAAAGGCACCGTGCGTGGCTGTGTGGCTGTCACCACAGACAATAGTCATGCCGGGCTGGGTGTAGCCGTTTTCAGGACCGATGACATGCACGATCCCCTGACGCACATCATCAATGTCAAACAGAGTGACACCAAATTCTTTGCAATTCTCACGCAATGTTTCGATCTGCTTTCGACTGATTGGATCAGCGATAGGCAGGCTGCGATCTGATGTGGGAACATTGTGGTCAGGCGTAGCAATCGTTCGTTCCGGGCGTCGAATTGGACGACCATTGATTCGAAGCCCCTCGAACGCCTGAGGACTGGTTACCTCGTGAACGAGGTGTAGATCGATGTAGAGAATCGATGGGCCCTGTTCGGGAGCATGTACTACGTGTTGGTCCCAGATTTTTTCAAGCATGGTCCGCGGAGCGGACGAATTGGCATCAGACATTGGCTGCAAAATAGGGAAGGAGGGAATCAGTTCACACGATTTACTGTCAACTCTTGGCGGCAAACTGTCAACGGCTGAGGCAGTAGGAACGGCCCCAGAGCCACCGATTATCAGCAGAAGTGTCCCGGTAAACCGCTTTGTTGGCAAAAACGAGACTAGTTCACTCGCGAAAATGCCAATTTGCAGCCTGGTCACCGTTGAACAGATTCAAGAATTCAGCGCTCACGAGTTAGTCGTGCGTTCGAATCAACTTCGAAAACACAATGAGCTTCTTCTCTAGCGGTCGAGACGTCATTTGCCCAGAAGAAACGCGACACTGCTCGTGCGAGGAGATGGCAGCCAGTGTCAGGGAGAGCAGTCAGGAATCAACGCCGGGGGGGCACAACAATCGGGATTTATAACGTCCGCGAAGTCAAGCCGAGCAAGCAGAGGACCCGAAGTCATGAGGTGAACCGAAAACTAAAATTGAATTCTAAATCGAGTAGTAGTCGCGATACCACTCAACGAACTTCTGTATTCCGACGCTGATGCTGGTTGAGGGTCGGAAACCTACTGCATCTTCTAACGCGTTGATGTCAGCAAAGGTGGCCGGTACGTCCCCAGCTTGCATCGGCATGAGATTCCTCTTTGCCTGAATTCCAAGTGCTTGCTCAATGGTTTCAATGAAGGTTGATAATTCAACGGGGTCATTGTTGCCGATGTTGTAGATCCGATAGGGTGCTGCGCTGGTGGAGGGATTAGGGGCGCTGCTGTTCCAGTTTGGATCTGGTGCCGCAATTTGTTCGGAGGTTCGATCAACGCCTTCAACGATGTCGTCAATGTACGTGAAGTCACGCTGCATTCGCCCTTCATTGAAAACGTCTATGGGACGCCCTTCGAGAATAGCTTTTGTGAACAAGAACAACGCCATGTCAGGGCGTCCCCACGGACCGTATACAGTGAAAAAACGCAGGCCGGTGGTAGGTAGCCCGTACAGGTGACTGTACGTATGGGCCATCAGCTCATTACTTTTCTTGGTGGCAGCATAAAGACTTAAAGGATGGTCAACACGATCAGCAGTAGCAAAAGGCATTTTGGTCCCACCGCCGTACACACTGCTGCTGCTTGCATACGTTAGGTGAGGTGTCTTGGCATGCCGGCAGGCTTCAAGAATGTTCAAGAACCCTACAATATTACTTTCCGTGTAAGCACGTGGGTTTTCAAGGGAGTAACGGACGCCCGCCTGAGCAGCCAAGTTGACAACTCGGTCAAAGTCATGGTCGCGAAAGACCTGATCGACTTTTGCCTGGTCAGCAAGGTCGGCTTCTACGAGCTTGAAGTTGTCAAATTCTGTCAGAAGCTTCAAACGATCGCGTTTCAGGTCAACACTGTAGTAGTCATTGAGATTATCAAAGCCAACGACTTCTTCTCCACGCGCAAGTAAACGCGTTGTCAGATGAAAACCGATGAATCCGGCGGCACCGGTTACCAGATGTTGGCTCATGAATTTTGGCTTGTTTCTACTTTAGACAGGTTCTTCGGCAGGAGCGTGGTGCGGCTTGGAAGTACCTGGAACGATCCGTGTGATATTGACTTTGCTGCGACGCAGTTCTTCGATCTCAGCCGCCATCTGTGCCATCAGGCCGGCAATTTCTGTTCCAGCAGTTTCTCCGATGTTCACATTCAAGGCCTTCTGTGAATTGTAGCTTAAGCGAGGTGTTTTCAAGGTGCTGTCCTTCTTGTTTGGATGGATAGTAATTTAACTAGATGATTTCTCCTACACTATTTGTTAGTCGGGAGCGATCAAGCTGTTGTTATTCGACGGTGACACTTTTTGCCAAGTTTCGCGGTTTGTCCACATCGCAGCCACGAAGCAGTGCGATGTGATACGACAATAGCTGCAGAGGCACGATGGTCACGATGGGTTGTAAAAATTCCGGGACCTGCGGGACGCGAATCACATCATCTGCAATTTGGTCTACTTGAGGATCGTCGTGGCTCGCAATAGCGATGATAGGCCCCCCACGGGCTTTGACTTCCTCCATATTCGCCATGACTTTGCTGTAAGTCGTCCCTTGTGGAACAATGAATACGCTGGGAGTGGCGTCTTCGACCAGAGCAATAGGCCCGTGCTTCATTTCGGCAGCGGGATATCCCTCCGCATGGATGTAGCTGATTTCTTTCAGTTTCAGAGCACCTTCAAGTGCTGTTGGGAAATTGAATTGCCGTCCGAGATATAGGAGATTGTTGGCCTTGTGATATTTTTCCGCGACTTCGCGGACTTTGGCATCGCTACTCAACGCACTCTGAACCGCGTTGGGTAGCGTTCGCAAGTGCTCGATCACCTGCTGGCCATTCTCAAAACTGAGATGCCGCATTCGGCCAAAGTAAAGTGCTAGCATCGCCAAGACACAGCATTGAGAGGTATAAGCTTTGGTACTCGCGACACCGATCTCGGGGCCAGCATGCAAGTACACACCTCCATCAGCTGCCTGAGCAATCGAACTGGCAACCACATTGCAGATTGCCAGAGTGCGATGGCCCTTGCGTTTTGTTTCGCGAAGCGCCGCCAGTGTGTCGGCGGTTTCTCCACTTTGAGTCAGCCCAAAGACAAGCGTGTTTTTTTCGAGCGGTGGGTTGCGATAGCGTAACTCGCTCGCGTATTCAACACTGACCGGGATTCGAGCCAACTTCTCAATCAGGTATTCGCCTACCAAGGCAGAGTGCCAGCTTGTCCCGCAACCCGTCAAAATAATTCGCTCGACACTTCCCAGTTGCTGCGGTGTCAGATTCAGTCCCCCAAACACGGCAGTCGCATCTTCATCATTCAGGCGACCTCTCATTGCATTGCGGAGAGACTCAGGTTGCTGGTGTATCTCTTTCAGCATGAAGTGATCGAAACCTTCCAGATCGGCTTCACCACTTTCAACCTCCAAAGGTCGGATGTCCACTTGCACTTTGCCCTGATCACGATGGAGAACCGAGAATCCTTCGGGGGTGAGGACTGCGATCTGATGGTCTGCGAGATAGACAATTCGGTCAGTGTGACCAGCTAAGGGCGCCGCGTCACTGGAAACAAAGTACTCACCTTGCCCCACGCCGATCACAAGGGGGCTGCCGAAACGCGCTGTGATTATCAGGCTAGGCTTGTCAAGAAAACTGATCGCCAAGCCATAGGTTCCTTGCAAGCGGGCAAGCGTCGTTTGAACCGCATTCAAATAACGGACATTAGGTTTCCCTGCAACCTCAGGAGAGTTCTTGAGATTCTCTGCCAGCAAGTGGGCAATCACCTCACTGTCAGTTTCGGACCGAAAGGAATACCCTTTCTCGATCAATTCAGTCTTAAGCGTTTGAAAGTTTTCGATCACACCGTTGTGAACGAGTACCACCTCGCCATCACCGCCCAGATGGGGGTGGGCGTTAGGCTCGGTGGCCGAGCCGTGCGTCGCCCAACGCGTGTGACCAATCCCCACAGAGCCAGATCGTGGCGTTTCGTCCAGTCGGCCAGCCAACGCATCAATTCTTCCCACCGAACGAGTCACGCCAAGCGATTGACCAGTGTGTATTGCCAAGCCCGAGCTGTCGTAGCCGCGATATTCCAGCCGACGGAGCCCCTCAACTAAAAAAGGAGAGGCTTGACTTGTTCCGACGTAACCAACAATTCCACACATCTTGCTGTTATCTCAATTCAGGACCTGTTTCCGACTGCACCGGCTCGCTCGGCAGACGCATTGTCACGAGGCGAGTTCTACGCCCGACTAGCTCGATACTGAACAAAAAAGCAGATAGGTCAAGCAAAAAAGTATCGCATGAAACCGCTTGCAGGGAATTCGCCTGCGGAGAACACATTTTGGGAAGAATCAAGCCGCTCGACGAGAGTCATTTCCGATGGATACTTCCATGAGACTCCACGTATCGTTTCGAGAGACAAGCACGCCCGTTCCTTCGTGAGAAATCCGAGCGAGCATTCCTGTGACTGCAGGGTTATTGTCAATCGCGCTGGCGTTGGCCACGAGAATCAGATCAACGGACCCGATGGTGTGAGCGATCTTCGTCAAACCTCGATCAACTGGGCCCGGGAATAGCTGTGGATGAAGGTTGTGGTTCCGCAGTCTCTGGTGAAATTGCTTCAGGTTCACGCCACCCGCCATTTCAAATTCATCAACCGCATAGTAGCGGATGGAGTCGGATTGACGAGAAAGTGTCTCCATCACGGCGATTGCCTGTGAGCCATCGCCCACACCAACTTCCAGAACGGAATGAACACTGAGCGGTTTCAAGAGCTTGCACAGCCCACTGTGGGGGCCACCGCCAAACATCCCGAAGGTTGTTTTCGTGGGGCGTTTGACCGCCTTTGACGGACTCTTCGCGGAGGTTTGTGAAACCTGCGTTGTCGGATTCTGAGATTCCTCTGCCTTGGGCTCTGGCGTAGTAGTGGATTGACCCCGAAGAGAATTCCAGAGTTTCAACAACGGCATCAGAAAATACCCCGATCAGACGCATGTAAGAGACACAACCACAGCTTTTGAAGTATCGGACGATCGGGGGCCAGAACTCGATTGGTTTCCCGCTGGGTCAGGTTAGGCGATTCGTGGGGGAGTCTTCGTTCTGTGCACACTGTGCTAGCAAATAAATGTGCCCCCCTCAAAACTGATTTGACTGCCAATCAACACCAAAGAACCGCATCACCGCAGAAAAAGATTTATGTTCAGCTTAAGTCGGTAGCGTGAGCGGAACAGGCTGCAAAATAAATCCACTGTGGGATAGACGACGATTGGCTTGTGTTTTTAAGGAGCGTTTTGTTCGAGGCACGGGCTATCCCGCTATCCGTAAAAATTGCCGATCAGGTATCGCTGCTCGAGTACTTTCAGCTTCGGCATACGAGCCGAGTAGGTTTCACTGCGGCGAAGTAGTGCCTCCGCAGTGACTGCACTTGCAGGGGTGAGCAGTGGACACCGCAGTGACACTGGAAGTCTGAGCGAGCTTCCAGTTTGTTCTGCGGCCCAGTTTGTTTTTCGGCCCAGTAGTCAACAATGGAAACGCAAACCACCTGATCGAGAGTTTGCTGTCGTGTTGTCTACTTGTCGTTCTTAAACCATGGGCGACGCGCGTTCATAGTGATTTCATCGTCGAGTTGCTTCATCCTTTGCTGCAAGCGATCCACAATTTCAGGGTGTTTGGAAGCAAGGTTGTTTTGTTCTCCGATATCTTTGCCAAGGTCAAAAAGCATGAATTGTGGTTTTGCCTTTGCTGCCGTTGCATTTTTCTGATTTCTGCGTTGCCTTGGTTTTTTAACCAGCAGTTTCCAGTTGTCTTGCCTCAGGCCTTCGAGGTTACCCTGCGACGTGTAGTGCACGAATTCATTTCGTGGTGACTGCTCTGTTTTACCCATCCACAGCTTGGACACATCGATACCATCGATCTTGTTCTGTTTTGGCAGAGGTTTATTGGTAAGAGCAGCAATGGTTGGAAGCACATCGATCGTTCCTGTCAACTCGTCACAAACCGTTCCGGCTGGAATTCCCGGTCCACGAATCAGGCAGGGAACTCGTTGACCGCCCTCAAAGGTTGTTCCTTTGCCTTCGCGGAGAGGGCCAGCAGATCCACCATGATGTTTGAATGGTAGCCAGGGTCCGTTATCGGTCGTATAGATAACGTAGGTGTTATCAGAAAGTTTCAGTTCATCCAGCGTATTGAGTAGTCGACCAACCTCTGAGTCGATGTGCTCGATCACGTTGATATAAGCATTCAACGGGTTGGGGTCGCGGACATCATCAGGAACATAAAGGGGTATGTGGGGCATGGAGTGTGGAAGATAAACAAAGAAAGATTCATCACGGTGTTTCGTGATGAAGTCGATTGCATTCTGTGTGTATCTTCGAGTCACTGTTCGCTGATCGACGGGCAGCTCAATGATTTCTTCATCCTTGATCAGTGGCGTTTTCCATTTGGTCAAAGTGGATTCAGGATCTTTCCAAAGAATATCCATTCCAGCAGCACCACCTTGCGGTTTCCCCTTGTTGTCGGGATGGTTCATGTCGTTGGAGTAAGGGATACCCAAGTAGGTATCAAAACCATTCGATGTTGGTAGTACTTCTGGGTGGTGTCCCAGGTGCCATTTCCCGAAGCAAGCCGTAGCGTAGCCTTGTGATTTCAAGTGATCTGCGATTGTATGTTCGCTTGGGTTCAAGCCCTTGGTAGATGTCGGAAACAAAACGTGCTGGTGCATCCCTACCCGTTTCGGGTAGCAACCCGTCAGCAGTGCGGCCCGAGACGGTGTGCAGACAGGCGAAGCAACCATGAAACTGGTGAATTTCCGGCCCTCCTCGGCCAACCGATCGACGTTTGGCGTTTGAATTGTCTCGGATCCAAAACAACTCAGGTCTCCGTATCCTTGATCGTCGGCGAAAATGATGACGAAGTTTGGATCGGATGCGTATGCTTTACCAACGCAGAAAAAGAGAGCGGCACAAATTGACAGGCAAAAAAGTAATTTTGTCGAGCTTTTCATGTGGGCTGACCTTGAGGGGAGTGAATCAAGATGGTTCCACAGTTTAGCATGGAGAATCCTGATTCAGTGATCACAATGAACCTTTCGGCAGGATTGCTGATGAAGATTGTGATCACGAGACGAAGATGAGTCGTGAGGAAATGCCAAAGTTCGGTAACGAGAATTATCAAAAAGTTTTATCATTCGCAGGTCCCGAGCGAAATTGAATGATGCTAAGTGGGCGGTCACAGATCCCCGGTGTGGACTATCGGATGGGGAGTTTTAATCAGATCTTTTGCGACCCTATGCAGGTTTCAGGTAGCAGAAGATCACGCCATTCACGTTGGAGTAATGAATGACACGCCCGTCTTTTCAATCACGCATCGTTTTTGGTGTGGTAAAGATTGCTGATTCCGTCTTGAACGATTTCATGCAGTTGTCGACGGGGAAAGACAATGTCGCGTCCTGCAATCTGTTTCAACGCATTGACCTTGGCCATGTTGCTGCGACTACGTCGTTACTGACAGGATACGAGCCAAAAGTTCATGGTGTTTTCACGTATCTTGTGCCAACTGGGGATGTTCCGCGAGCTGATCGTGGCTTATTGGTTGAAAGGGGGCTGAGGAAAATTGCCTCTCGGGATTTTGGAGCACCGCCCCTATGGTCGCTGCTGGAGGAACTTGGCACTCGTTGTGCTGTGGTGGGGTGGCCACTTGCTGATGAGACGATTTTGAGACCCAAGGGCAAGGCAAGTGGCCCAGGTCTTACTCCTCAGAATCTCGATTGCGTGCTCGAAACAATGCGTGCGGTGTGCGAGGACGAATGCGAAACAAGGTGCATCTGCTTTTATCATGACGGCATTCATGTCATCAACGAACCCAATCGG
Organism: uncultured Rhodopirellula sp.; assembly: GCA_964012125.1. Classification (GTDB taxonomy): domain Bacteria; phylum Planctomycetota; class Planctomycetia; order Pirellulales; family Pirellulaceae; genus Rubripirellula. The sequence goes on along the minus strand of CAXGRW010000014.1, from coordinate 6,196 downwards.
CAAAAAGGTTCTGTTGATCAACCTGAAAAAAAACTTAATTTAGAGCCACAAAAGAGTCTTCAACAAAATGAGCTGGCAGAAGCAACCGAGCCTACAACCGAGGCTCAGGCAGAGGCTTTGCTTGCTTGGGTCGAGGCGATGCAGAAAGCAACCACGAGCGACAATGTGCTAATCGCACTTGTGGGGGAAAAACGTGGCGTGTATCTGCTGTTGGGTGAGCGGTGTACCGAACTACAACAAACGGGTGGAAGACTTGTAAGTGCTGCACCGACCATTCTTGATATTCTTGGGTTGTCCGACGGTGCCGACCTACCGGGTAGGTCACTTCTTTGGCAGGCTGATTCTGAGTCCAACCGAGTGGAACCTGTTGCTGGGCGTGGAGCCTCAGAGTCAAAAACTCAAATGACAGACATTTTCAAGAAAGCGTCCAGTCATTTGAGGCTAGGCGAAGGCGGCAAACTCTATCGTAGTGTTGTTTATAACTATTTGATTCGTAATTTTTGGGTCGCCGCTCACACTGGTGGTCTCACAACGGCACGTGATTTTTCGCAGGAAATTTTGGACTTGCAATCCAGTCCGATAAATCTATTTCGTCTCGCGTTAATCCAGAAAAGGCTCGAGGCGCATGCTGAGTGTCAAGCACTGTTATCTCAGTTGAGTACCGAATTTGAGAGCTCGAAAATTGGTAGTTTGGCACCGCTTCTCAGTCCAGCGGCAAACTCGGTTTCTGAGTTGTCCGTGATTCTTGATCAGAATCCACATGCAATGGGTAAGAATGCGATTGAGCAAATTGTTTGTGCGAGGGCAGCCGGTCATGTTGGCCGTGTCGATGAGGTAATCTCAAGACTTCGCTCCCCTTTGCTGAACGGATATCTGTTTCCGTCTGATCGATTGCTGCTCGCCAAGCACTGCTTGAATCGTAATCAGACTAATGATGTTTCTATCGCTTTAAGAGCTTGTATGCCGTTTGTAAACTTGTGGCTTGCTCGGCAAACCCGACAAGACACTCGTGCCGCCTTGATTCTTTGCGCGCGAGCGTTGACGGTGAGTGGTCAAAAATCAGCATCGAACAAGTTGGTGAGCAAGTTTGTGTCAGGGTTGCCGAGAGAAGATCGTGAAGAAGTTCGGTTTGCAATTGAATGGGAACTCGGAAATGTCCACGGCCAAGGCTTACGCTGATGGAATTCTTGGGGTGTGATTGGTCATCCGGCTGACCGTTCATCCGCGGGGTGTGCTGGCGGCTTGTGGTTGAGATGATCTCAGGCAGAAAATGAACCCTCTCGCGTCGACCCTCCAGGTATTGTCAACACTCTGATCTTTGCCAGCCGGAATTCAACGCGGCCAGCCGGAATTCAACGCCTAGTTTGCCACTTGCTCGCGGTTCTTTCGCAACACAGCTCACCAAGATGCATGACTCTCCCAGACCTAGCTTCATCGCTAACACAAGCTTCGCCAGAAGGTTGATGCGACGGTGAAAAATGCTGTTGCGGTGAAGATTGGCCGACGACCGCGGCAAACAATGGCACGAAACACACAACGACGTGCCGCTTGGTCGGCAATGTGTTCTTGGTCATGGTGCCTCTGACCTGCATTGGAAATGCAAAGCGGAACCGCAGCAGGTCTTTCATCGCATCGCGATTGGCAGGTCTACTCCTTCGGGCATTTCCTCAAGGGGCCCCGTGGCTTTGTATACCTGCCAGACACCCCACGCATGAACCGGTGGATTGACGTCACCAAGGTGCTGTTCGTAGGCAGGGATTTGGCCATTGAATAGCTTCTCAACCAATCTCGGCAGCTTTGGTGATTCGCCTCTTCGGGTATGTCAAACGGCTGCAATTGAAGGGCTGGGTCTTGTTCTCATTACTTTTGCCGCCTCAGGGATTCGTCGACGGCAGCCACCATCGCATCGACCGCAAGTCCGCCGCCGAGAAAGTCGGCGATCTGAGCGGACTGTGCTTTGGGATCCGCCAACACTTGGTCGTAGTCGACGAATAGGACTTCGATGTTAGCCCGGCGTGCGGTCAATCGTTCAGCCTGTGCTACCTGAGCATCGAGCGTCGTCATCATACGGCCAGCAGTGAGTCGGCCGCCGTCGCGGCCGAGGCGATCGAGAAGGACTCGCTGGCTTCGAACGATGGCGTGCAAGTCGCGATCCATAAATACAAGCCGATAATGCTCGGTCCGCGGGAGATAATTCAGAAGTTGTGCAACGACTTTTACACTCTTGCCGCGCGTCTCCGAAACCCAAGACTGATCACTCGCGAGTTTCGTCGCGTTGACATGTTCGTAGTAACCCCGCGGATTATCGGCGTCAGCCAGTCTCTGCTCATCGGTATAGGCTGGTAGTCCACCTGCGGCGAGCATCTGCATCATCATTGAGGTCCCCGATCGCGGTAGTCCACTGACAATGACGACAGGTGCGTGTTCGGGCGATGATCCTCGTTCCTCTGCCTCTATGGTGCTGGCGAGTTTGGCGCGGCGCTCGCTTCGGTCAGCCGTGATCGTTGCGGCGAGGGCATCGAGATCGTCTTCCGCGACCGCCCGTTCCCGGTTGCTTGCTTCACCAAGTTGCTTGATGGCAGCTTGCTGCGCGGTGGCTTCCTGCTGATCGCCTGTTCGCTCGAGAAAGGCAAGATAGTGCTCTCGTGCCTTGAGCAGTCCAGGTGCCAAGTTGATTGCTGCTTCGTAAGCAACACGGGCATGATCCAGATCACCTAGCTCATCAAAACCGCGAGCCAGCAGGTAATGCGACCAAGGGTTGCTGAATTGGAGTTCGGTTGCGGTCAAGGCGTGTGCCACTGTCGCTTCCCAATCCTCTTCATTTGCTGCTACTTCTGCAAGTCCCCGAAAAGCGTCACTGTTTTCATCATCGGTGGCGAGGGCTCGCTCAAAACACTGGCGAGCCTTCTCGATCTCCCCGATGTTGAGATAGCTGCTCCCGACATGATTATGGATTTCGGGAGTGGGACTGCTAGCAATCGAATCAGTCATCTTATCAAGGAATTCGCGGACACTCTGGTGCTCACCGTCGTGGATTTCTTGATCCAGCCAGAGCCACCGGAGTGTGATCTCCATCGGTTGCAGCAGATTAAAAATCTTCCGCAGCTGCATTGAGATCTTTTTCGGCAGTGCCTGTTTCTCTGCTTTGGCAGCTGCTTCGTCAGAAATTGGCTGCAAGACGGGTTCCTGCTCCTTTGAAGTGAGTTGGGGGAGTGTATGACCGTACTGCTCTGCCTCTGGGCGTAATCGTTCTAACTGCTCGGTTGCCCAATTCGTGGCGGCTGTGATGTTGGTCTCGAGCTGCTTGATCGCGAGACTCCTTTCCGGCCAGCGTCCGAGGGCCGTCAGGCATGTGATGCTGTTCAGACCGAAGCGATGTTCATGCGGCCAATCACTCCAGATTGGTTCGAGGAGGTCGAGTGCTTCTACGAACTCTCCGGCATCCATTCGTGCTTGCGCCAAGTTGTAGTGCAGTTCACGGACGGTTTCACGAACCGCTTCTGTGCTGTCTTCATTCAGCTCCTCGATGTAGCCGAGTTCGACGAGCTGTTTCATGGCCTCGGCGCTCTGCACACCGTCAAGGTGATCGTCGGGCGAATGCATGCCATCAGGATGAGGCCCATCGATCGCATCCCAAGATGGAATGTTGGGGATGGTGGGCGGCTCTTCAAAAATCGTCACGAGCGGTTTGCCGTCCATGTCTTCACCCACTGGCAAGCCAAAACAGCTGAGCACCGTGGGGGTAAGGTCGAGGACGCTCGCACCCTGAACAACTTCACCGCTCCGGATGTTCGGTCCTTTGGCGACAAAGATTCCGTAGGGACGATGTTCAATGGCCGGGCCGGCTGGCTCGGCTGGAATGTGGGCAGGACGCTGATGATCAGGATGGAAACCGTGGTCAGACAGCAGAATCACGTTGGTGTCCTCGCCAGCAAGCGTTAACAGCGTGCCGAGCATCATGTCGTGGAAACGATAACCGCCCTCCACGACACCCTTGTAAATTTCAAAATCCTCTTCGGTCACCCACTCTTGCCGCGGAGGGTGATACTTCATGAAGCCATGCCCGAAGTGGTCGATGCCGTCGTAATAGACAGCCATGAAGTCCCAAGGTTCGAGTTGCATCAGCGCTGTTGCCGCTCCGTGAACGCTTACCGTGTCGGCTAATGTTTTGGCAAATCCAATCAGTCGATGATCTTCCTGCTGATCAATCTCAAGAAATTTTGGGATGAACGGTCCGATGTATTCGGAAGTGAGTTCGAGCGGGTGAAAGCGGAACTCCTGCAGGTTTCGGGCGAGCGAGGCGGGGTGCACAGTGCCAGGCGCCATAGCCCACTGCTCAGGTGTCCAGCCGCTGGCATCCGCGTGGGGCCGACCGATTGATGGATCGATTTCGGCGTCACGAAGGGAGCGGGCGTCCTGATACCAGTTGCTCACCATCGTGCCATTGATTGGTTCGGCAGGATGAGAAGGCCACCAGGCGACCACGTTGCACTTCTTGCCCGTCTGGCTAAGCATGTTCCAAATCGCTTTGGATTTGCGGCTGATATTTGTGATCGGCCGCACGGCTTTTCCATCAGGCGTGGGTTCGCTGAATCCATGGATGCCATGCTTGGCGGGCCGCTTACCAGTAGCGATTGATGACCAAAGCATCGGACTTAGCACAGGATTCAGCGTGGAGATGTTGCCGTGCACTCCCTGCCGCATCATCCGTTCAAGGTTGGGCATTTTCCCGTCCGCAAGAAGAGGCCGAATGGCTCGCCAGTCAGCTGCATCCCAGCCAATTACAAGCACCTTTGCATCATTGGGCGTGGGAAGTGTTTCGCGTTCTTTGTTCTGCATCGGATCAATTGTGCCGGACCAAGGGTTGTTAGCGGTTCCAACGTAATCACAAATCGAATTCGATGATGCAGAAAATCTGTATCATTCGGCCGGCTTAACGATCGATGGCCGCTTGATGGTTGGCTGATGAGCAATGGGACGGATGTTCCTGCAACCTGAGCAGCAAGCCAGTGACCCCAAAGCTGTGAGCCGTGAAACGATCTCTCACTCGGTTACAGCTGATCCTGTTTGCATTCAACCGACGATCTGCGTCATCTGCGGATTAGATTTCGTCGCGTTCCACGATGCTGCCGAGCAATTTTCGGCAGGCATTTGTTCGCGTGTGGCTACTGGATTGCTGAGATGAGTCGCAGTGAGCTGTTTTGCGTTGCGTTGCGTTGCATTGGGTTGGGTCTTACCAGTGACGGCGACCATGAACGGTCTTAGGTGGCTGCCGTTTTGTGCTGCTGTGCGACAAGCCGGGGATACGTAACCCAGCAGTCACTGCGGCCTCGTGTGCCACTGGTGTGCGGCACTCCCTGGTGGGCTTTTCACGGTTCACCGCCTGAGTGCACCCGCGACTTCTGTGTCAGCTACTCAAGCATACCAGTCTTTGCACACGCCCAATGCTCGCTCGCCGCCAGAGCGGCTTGATTGTGAACCCTGAAACCTACTTGCCACAATGCCGCGTTTTCAGCGGCAGCAAGTCAATCATTGAGTCAGCTAGCCAACTGGTTTGATGCATCGCTATCCGCGATTTTTTTCTTTTTGCGAACTCGTCGTACCCCCGCCGCACCTGCCGCCAAAGCGGCGAGACCAGCAAGCGTGGCCATCGAACTAGGCTCAGGTACTGCACCACCCGCCGAGGTCGCGCCAGCAGCGATTGTCGTTCCATCACTTTCGAAACCCCAGCCCGTTACCTCGATGGAACGAGCACTCAGAGCAACGTTCATGGTGCCATCGAAAGATAGCCAACCGTAGAGGTCGGGAGAAGGATTAGAGTTGTTGGTCTTGAATAACAAGTACCAACTTTCGTTCTCAACTCGCTGCGGATCGTTGAGAAAAGTATCACTAGGGTTGGTTGGTAGTCCAAAGTTGATGTCACCAAAACCCTTGGTTTCAAACGCCTTAAAATATGGAAACTCAGTCCCATTTCTATCCGGATTGTTCCAACTTTTGCCAGACTTCACTGGCAAACCACCAAACCAGTAGATGTTGCTCGGGTCACTTCTTGATTGGCTCATCGCTTTCCAACTGAAACCATTGCCGTAGATCGCGGCGTAGGAACCATTAGAGCCCTTGAACTTGAGGGTTCCCAAGTTCACCCCCCCCCGAGACCTGCGTAGTAGCCAGCGAACTATTTCCCGTTACCGTGATG
>CAXGRW010000013.1:0-23364 GCA_964012125.1 uncultured Rhodopirellula sp. | reverse complement strand
ATCTTAGGCTCAACTCACCCGCCCGAGTCGCCTGCGGTCGTTGTGAACACTCCCTTTCGAGAAGGGTTTGCTCCCCTATCTCTCCCGATAGGTAATCCGACCCTTGGTGAGATCGTAGGGTGACAGCTCGACCCTAACCTTATCGCCGGGAACGATACGGATGAAGTGTTTTCGCATTCGACCGGCAACGTGTGCCATGACTTCGCTGCCTGTCTCCAGTTGCACGCGAAATCGAGTATTTGCCAATGCTTGCGTGACGGTGCCTTCGACTTCGAAGGCCTCTTCTTTATTTCCCAAAACCAAACCTCAAATCAGGAATCGCTCTCGAAAGGTGAAACGGAATCACCATGACATCGGTTGTATCGATGTTCGAGAGAGTGGCAATGACACTGTTCACATCGGAATGGTCAAGCGTGAGCCACAAGTTCAACAGTGAGCACAATATGCGCTGCCCGCACAATAGTGCGGGACATTTTTTCTATCCCGCCCCCCGAGAGGTGGGATATCGATGTCTTCTACAGCCTTGGCTCAAGCAACCCAGCGAGGCGATCAAGAGAACGCAAACGAGTTATCGTTTGCTGAACTGGACGCCGCGACGAGCACCTCGAAGACCTGGCTTCTTACGTTCTTTCATACGTGAGTCACGAGTCAAGAACCCGCCCTCACGAAGTGTTTCATGAAGAGCTTCGTCCATGCTTACCAACGCACGAGCCAAGCCCATGCGAACGGCTCCGCTCTGGCCGGTCATGCCACCGCCTGAAACGCGAACCAGGACGTCAACCTGATCGGACTTCTCCACAGCGGAAAGTGTCGCAACGATCGCAGCCTGATGCTGATCATTAACGAAGTAATCCGACATGGGCTTGCTGTTAACGGTGATCGTTCCACTTCCGGGGCGTACACGCACGCGAGCTACGCTACTTTTTCGTCGGCCAGTGCCGAGTGCATCTCCGGAAATCTTGTCCTTTTTGACGGCGACCATAGGTTCAAATGCTGCTTAGGGGTGTGTTGTTGGGAGTGCGTTTAACAAGCGTTTCTGGCTACGAAACTTTTTTGCCAGTTCGCTGGAGTGTTTCAGGCTGTTGTGCAGTGTGGGGGTGATCAGGACCCGAGTAGATCTTGAGTTTCTTGATCATCTGATAGGCCAACTTGTTTTTTGGCAGCATCCGACGAACCGCGTGGTAGATCAAATCTTCTGGCTTTCGCTCTTTCCGATCGCCGTAGCTCTCAAGGCGAAGCCCTGGATACCCGGTGTACCAAGTGTAGTGGCGATCATCCATTTTTTTGCCGGTCATACCGACTTTCTCAGCGTTCACGACGACCACAAAGTCACCGCAGTCAACGTGAGGCGTGTACGTAGGACGATGCTTGCCCATCAGGACGACAGCGATATCACTTGCCAGTCGACCGAGGACCTCATCGGAGGCATCGACAACATGCCACTGCTGCTCGATTTGGCCTTTTTTGGCCATGGTTGTTGGTTGGGCCACCACGGAATTAACTTATGGTTTTAATGGATCGGGATCGAAAACCGCAGATTACGGAACGATGCCGTACTGCGGGGAATCGAGGAATTTATCGAGCCTCGCCCTGCTGGGCAAGGCCTTTCGGCACGATTCAGCCTGAAAACGGCTCCAGACGGCCGTTCCGAGCCAATTTTTTTGCCTGAAGGGCCCATTAGACCGACGTTGAGCTGGGTTTGTGCCAATTTGGTAAGTCAAACCAGCCGGCCGGGTCCGAAACGATCCACGTACTTTTTCAGCCTGAGCTTTTTGCTTGCGGATTCACTGGTCATGTATCTCACACTGCCGAAAATGGGGCGTTTGGGTCCCCAAGCCCGGTCGTAACGCCCCAAAACCCAAAAGATGCCGTTGTACGAGTTGGGGTCTCGCCCATCGAGTCCGTATTTGTTGTTCAACTCGATCATGATGGACAGAGCCTCATGCGGGGATTTTGTCCAGTGCAAGATTTTTTTCCCCCACAGCATTCGCATGTAGTTGTGCATCACACCGGTTTCAACAATCTCGCGCTGAGCAGCGTTCCAGATGGGATCTGCTGTTTGAGCGTGCTCAAAATCTTCGAGCGAATACAGGTATGGCCGTTTGTCGTGAGCGTGTTCATGCAGTGTTTTTTGAGCCCAGTCCGGTAGTGACTCGAACTTGTCATAGTTGTGAGGCTGCCTGAAGCTGAGATTGAAACCCATCTCCCGCCAAGTCAGTACTTGATCAAGGAATGCCTCGGATGGTTCGCTCGTGTTCCAAAACCCATGGTTCTTTCCATTGGCAGGAGACGCCTGGTCCGGCGTCCAACTTTCCTTCTCCAGCAACTGTCGAACGATCTGGTGTGCTGAGATATGGCCGAAATGAAGGTGCGGACTCAAACCGGTTGTGACGCGTTCGTCTGGATGATTCCGGTCGGTACCGTAAACCTCGAGGTTGCGATTCAAAAATCGATCCAGTCGCGATTTCGCATCAGCAGCACCACCGATGACGGTGGTGCTGATTTTGACCTCATGATCAATCGGAAGAGCCTGGATTCCACCACCCTCGAGAAAGTGACTGAGGTCGGACGGGGGCCATTTTTCCAAAATCTGATCTGGTAAAGACTCCAGACGCGGAAGTTTTACTCCTCTCAGCGGATCTTCCTTTGGCATCTCCATCAGGTTATCGAGAATGTTTTTCTGCATCCAACGCCGGTAACTGTGGGCCACAGTAAAGGTGCGTTCTGGCGTGCGAAGGGGTATCACACCGTTGCTGTCCACCAGTTCAAGCCTTGCCGGTAGACGATTTCTAGCCACACGGATCATCGTTGGATGAAAGAAACATGGGTACTCGTCGGTAACAATCGTGCAGGCGTTCGCTGCCAATTCATGCAACAGGGGTGATGCTGTTCCGGATTCTGTTTCGATGAAGGGAAAGTAAGTTACAGCCCGCTTGCCAAATGACTTCTCGTTGTCCCTCATCCCTTCAATCACGAATCGGTGAAGCCGATCACTGGCCCAGCGGTAACGCAAACGCAGTGGCTCAAATACGATCAGAGGCTTGCCAAATTGGCGAGCACGATCAACGGCGTGCTCCAGGGCAAAGTTGTCGTTGAGACGCCGGAATGCGGTCATCCAATAAAGAACGTAGTCTCCATCCTCTCGCACGGGATGGTCATTGGCGTGCGTATGCCGTATCGAAGGAATCGCCATCGGTCATTCAGATTGTGGAAGTGATAGGGTGAGCCAGATTGGAAAGATCAGTTTTCAGAAGTATCGCAGCGCACAGACGTTTTACAGTGCCCTGAAGTACAGGGATTGGTTTCACGACCCAGGATCTTGGGAAGCGGCAGATGTTACGAGTCCCCGCGTGGTCTAAAGAACTTGCAAAGGCTCTTCTCATTTCGGCAGCATTTACTCGCAACTCGCTGGCGTCTATTTGCTATTCCGGTGACTTGGTGTTGCCTGTTTGAAAATGGGATCCTGATATGTACGAGGTCGCCCAGTTAGTCAGACGAAATTCGCCGGTAGAACTAGGGCGATTCTTCGGTGCCGTTGGGATTGTATCGACAGGGGTAGCGGTTAAGCAGCGGAGTCACTCTGCCGAGGCATCTCCATCGTTCGCATCACCTCAGCATTCGTGGGCAAAAGAGATTCAACTGGGTCGTCTGGCTCAGCAGTTTCACAGATTGAATGCTGCTAGAAAGTGCCGGACCCAGTCGCTGCTAGAAAGTGCCTGACCCTAGGCAGAGTTATGAGCAGGTATCTGGGAGGCCAGGTCTGCGATGTCAGCATCACGCCATCACAGATTGGGCCCGCAGCAGCTGAGATTTCTACTCATCAGCGTCGTCGGATTCTTCGCCATCACCGCTTGCTTTCCGTTTGACCATGCGAATCTCGTTGCCAAGCTCGTTATGGCTGACTTCGTCCATGAAGGCGTTGATGAGCAACAGGCCTCGCCCGCCTGCACGCTCAATATTTTCCGGGTCTGTGGGGTCACGCAATGCTGCGGCGTCAAAACCGGGTCCATCATCGCGGATAATAAAAGTGACTTGTTCGTTGGATGCTTCCAACTTGATGGTGACTTTTCGCTCGCTGTAGGGTGCTTCGTTTTTCCGTTTGGCGATCATGTTGACGTAGGGTGCGCCGTCATCACTTTGCCGCAACTCTGAAGAAACCTCAAGATTGCCGTGGATCATCGCATTCAAAAGAGCTTCATCCAACGCCATGGCGATTTGCATTCTCTCGCCTTCATCAAAGAGCTCGAGTTCGACCATTGGCAATTCCAGCCTTGAAATGATGTCTGGAATTTGAGCTTCGTCGTTCGTGACCTCCAGCGTAATGTTGCTTTCGACCGCATTTTTGACAACTTTTGAGACAGATTTGGCTGCTTTGTTGACCGCCATCACCTGCTGCAGCACAGGGATTAGGGTATCGTTCAATTCGCGTTTTGGAACGTAGCTTGCGGCACCCGCTTTCAATGCTTGGCTCGCGATTTCTTCGCTGCCCTGACTGGTGGTCAGAATGACCGGAAGCGATGGGATCGTCTCTTTTAAGGAGGCGACCAATTCCAAGCCATTCATCTCAGGCATCTGCAAGTCGGTCACGACCAGCATCGGCATATTGTCTTCAATGGAAGCTGTTGCCTGAACTCCATCGGCGGCAGATTGGACAACGAAACCCTCTCTTTCAAGCAAAAATTGAATTTGCCGAAGCTGTGTTGGACTGTCGTCCACGACGAGGATGTGCGAAGGGTCAGGCATGGTTTTTGATCAGTCGGCGTCAATCGCCTTAGACATATTGTCTCGGAAGTTCTTTCGGGGCGATTGGAAATCGTGGGTGCCTCGGGTAGACCGCCTCACCAACCTAGATATCGGTGATGTTGTCAGCAATCCTTCACATCCTCGTCTCAGGACTGAATTTTCGGCAAATATTAAATATTACTGGGTGATTCTCGGGTTTTGGCGTCTGTTCTTCAAGGAGACCGGTGGGACTAAACGGGCTCTCGCGATATCGCCAATTACTGTTGCATGAAGGGTTTAAACGGGCTGCAGTAAATACGGGCAGCCTGTAACGGTTAGGGTGCGTGAGGAGGCCGAATCCAGCGATACTTCGATGTGTTCGTGCCAGTGTTAGATAACTTTCGTTCACTAGTCTAGCTGTTGACTCGGGTGTGTGTGTCGAAATGCCGGGTCAGACGTGACAAGATTTCAAGGTCCTTTTGATCGCTGGAATCACAAGTGCCAGCATCTGCTGTAGGATGCTGGCTTGTGTGCTCCATGCAGATCTTTTTCCTGACCACTGTCTATGCTGGGTGCTGCCGGTCGCTATGAGTGAATTGGATTCACGGGATCAGCTTGTTGTTAATCTAACTTCTTTTGGTTCAGAGGCGATCTTCGCCCTGTAAAATCGCCGAGATATCTGCATTGCAAAACCGGCCTTCACGCATCCGTTATCCCCTTTGGTGCACTGCTGCGGCAATATTGCTGCTGTGTGCTGGGTACATCTTCGGTGTTGCCCATTTGCAGGCTAGGGCTAAGCCGTATCTCTCGGTTGGGGATTTGTACCTGCCTCGAACTGTCGACGTGGTGATCGTTGCCTGGTCTTTCTGGGTAGCCTCATCAGTTGGAAGTTTCTTGAATGTGGTTGCTTGGCGGATGCCTCGCGGTCAGTCGATCAATGGTCGCTCGCATTGTCCACGCTGTCTCACGCAGTTGAAAGCCCGTGATAACTTTCCGGTTTTTGGATGGTTGGCCTTGCGAGGACGTTGCCGCTCATGTCGTCTTCCTATTTCGCCGCGATATCCCATCGTGGAAGCGGTCGTGGGCTTGTCACTGGCTGCCGTTGCTGTCGCGGAAGTCTACCAAGTGAGTTTGCCGCGACAGGGGTATAGTTATGTTGGACCACTTTGGACGCCCAAACTTGACCCGGTCATTTTGGTCACTCTCGTCTACCATATCGTGGGCCTGACCATGTGCTGGGCACTGGGTTTGATTCGCATGGATGGAAATCGGTTACCCGGAAATCTGACCTCGTTCGCGCTGGCAGTCACCGCGCTGCCCATTTTGATTTATCCGACATTTATGGTGGTCACGTGGCAGATGGAAGTTCAGGCTGATTGGCGGCCCGACGGCAGGTATGTCGATGCGATGATTCGTGTGATCACGGCCCTTGTGGCAGCCACTGCCTTGGGCCGCTTTTTGGCAAAAGGATTTTGTCCCACGGCGGATCCCAAGCTCGATCCGTTGGGAAAATCGACGGGCCGACTGATTGACCTGATCGTAATCCTTGCAATTCCTGCACTGCTGGTGGGCTGGCAGGCATCGCCGGCAGTGATTGTCTTGGCGGCTGTACTGGCTTTCTGGATCCGTCCGATGATGCCCCGTCAATCAGATGCTCTCGGTCGATTCGCCATTGCTATGCCAGTCGCTTTGACCTTCCAAATCGTATTCTGGCGACGGCTGGATTCTGCAGATACGACAATCGGTTTGCCGTTTCCGTTGTGGCCATCCGAAAATTCATCTCCCGGCGTCATGTTGTTTTGGCTGTTCATGCTGGGAACGGTTCCGCTTTGGCTTCGAGAGTCGCCAACGGAAGCCGATGCCGAAACAGAATTCGATGTTGAAGCTGAAGCCGATCTGAACACGGGTGATGTCGACCTTTCAGGTGACCGAGCGTTCGACGAAAATGTGTTAACGCAGGAAGATTCCGATGAGTATCGAGAGTTGGGTGGTGCATCCGAATCTGCTTCGAAACTCACCGAACGGGAATGTGACACTGGTTCAGATGAGGATTCGATCTAATCAGAAAGAGGCTGAAAGTGATCTCATTGAGCTCTTGGATGATGTTCGCAGCGGAAGCAGTCGTTCACTTAAAGAGAGCTGTGAATGAGACGGATTTGCCTAGCCGATTTTACCGGTCAAGTTTACCGGTCAAACATGCTGGTAATGTAATCTTACGCCGAAGCATCAGCTTCGCAGCCATGCATCAAATCTGCACCTGGGGCACGCTGAGTGTTGAAATTCGACGAGTGAAGCCCTGAAGACAAGTGCATGGCGGGCAGCCCGAGTGCATGGCGGGCAGCCCGAGGATGTGATGCGTTTGTGTGATTCTTTACGATTCCGATTCACCAATATCGGATTCGCGAACTTCCGTTGGTCGCGGTCGCAACTGGCAAAACAGGGCTTTTTTCTGGTCTGGCAGCGAGTAGTCAAATCCGCAGCTCTGCAGGAATCGTTCGGAGGAACTGATTGCGAGAATTTCCATCACATTAAGTTCATGGGCTCGAGCCACACAAGCTTCTACGAGTTGTCGCCCCACGCCGCTGCCTTGAAAGTCGGTATCCACTGCCAAGCATTGAAGTTCGGCAAGTTTGGGTCCATAGATTTCGATCGCCGAGAATCCGACCAGTTTTTGGGGCTGACCCTCGCACTCTTGAAGAGCAACAAAGCCATGTCGAGTTAGCTCGATGATTTCTGCTTCGGTTCTGGCCAGAAGCAGGCGTTGCATCACATAGGGTCGCATCAGGGCGTGGATGGCTTCAGCATCAACCGGCTGTGCTTGTCGCAGTTGTATGTTAACGCCCTGGTTGACCGGTGACTCTGGATCCCGATTGCTCAATTCAATTGCACCGGGTTGGTGGCCTGTTTGATGGTCTGCCGCATTATCTGAACAGGGGCATCGAGTCCCGTGAACAGTTTGTACTGGTAGGCAGCCTGTCTTACAAACATGTCGATGCCGGTAATGATTCGGCAATTCGCCCGCTTTGCATGTTTGATTAAGAGTGTGTTTTCCGGGTTGTACACGGTGTCAAATACTGCCAAGTACTGACTCATGGCAGAGGCATTGTAGGGTGATGAATCCATATCGGGATGCATGCCCACCGGGGTTCCATTGATCAGCAAGTTGATTTTCGGTTCATGTCGTTGACCCCACTCAACCGTTCGGCAACCAATCTCTGCGGCTAGAATTTGCGCCCTCTCGTGCGTTCTTGAGCTGATGATGACATCACAGTGTCGTTGTTTCAGTCCCCAGGCAATTGCTCGTGAGACTCCACCTGCGCCCAGTACCATAGCAGTGAGTCCCTGCATTGGTCTTTCCTGTGATTTGTCAATTTGGAAAACTTCTTCAATGCAATCCATTGCCGCGCGATAATCGGTGTTGTAGCCGAGGCAGTCTTTGTTCTGAAACACCATCGTGTTGACAGCGCCGATTCCCGTCGCACTCGATTCAGCTTGAGAACAAAATTCGATAGCGTCTTCCTTGTGAGGAATCGTGACGCTCAAGCCACTAATGTTCAGGTTGGGGCAGCTATCAACCAGATTGGATAAGTCGTTTTTGGGGACACGGAATGGAAAGTATCGTGCATTCAGTCCTTCTTCTGCGAACGCCTTGTTGTGAATCAGCGGGCTGTAACTGTGCGCAACCGGGTCAGCCACAACTCCGAAGAACTCGGTTTCCTCATTGATCGTGTTGTACTTGTACAGATCCCTCATCTCTTTCCAGTCGAGTTGTCCGGAGGCCATTTTCCGGCCTCCAGAGAATGTCGCGTAAGTGAAGGGTGAACCGAGTCGGTTTGCCAACAGGCGTGTGATCACGCCAATTTCACCCATGCAGATTCCGATGGTGGGGACCTTGGCATTTCGGACAAGCTCGATCATCCGCAGGTTGTCGGCGAAAGAATTCGCCATGGTTGCGATTTTGACGATGTCTGCATCTTCATCCGCCATTGCAGCATGCAATTCTTCCAGATTATCAGGTGTTTCCGACATGTCGTGGAAACTAATGATCCGTTTGGTGTTGCCGTAGCGGGGGATCTGGGCGGCGATGTCAGCTTCGATGTCTACGTATTCGACCCCAGCGGCGATGGCACTTCGGAGCAGCATCAAACGTTCCTGCTCAGTC
Source organism: uncultured Rhodopirellula sp. (assembly GCA_964012125.1). Lineage (GTDB taxonomy): Bacteria > Planctomycetota > Planctomycetia > Pirellulales > Pirellulaceae > Rubripirellula. The sequence goes on along the minus strand of CAXGRW010000013.1, from coordinate 14,480 downwards.
TTCATCCAGCGTCCACCGTCATCTCGTCGGCGAGCGGTCAAAACCACAGGGCAGGGGCGATTTTCGAGCAATCGGTTTAGACTGATGGCGCGACCGATGTAATCGAGACGCAATTCAACCAGTTCCGCCCCTTGCTCAGCGAGGAACTTGTGTTCGGCAATCATCCGTTTGTGGCGGGCTCTACCGAGTGTTACGCAAATCATGGACTGTCAGAAACTATGGAGAGAAAAAGAAGGAACTTAAAGCGTGTTCGGCCAGGTTGAGGCCAATAATCATCACCCCGCCGGTGGACTCCGCGGTCAAGAGCCTATAATAGACCGGCAGTCATGAGGGAGCAGGGGTCTTTAAAGAGTAATCGGTTTTGAGGCCCCTAGATTCCCAAGACACTTTGGTATCCCCCCGTTTTTTCAGATGATTGAGTTGGAAACACCTCACCAAGAGTTCCGCATGTTCGTTACAATCCCTAAAAACTGGCTGCTTACCCGGCCAAATGGCATCGCCGGCCTAATGTTGCCCCTCGCTTCTCTCGTTTTCTTGAACCCAACCATTGCCGGCAACTTGGCGGACACGGCTTCGGACACTACTCCCACTGCGGAAGTGCGGACCGCGACTCAGCCGAGCCAACTCAATTGGCCAACTGCTCGGGGGGATGCGCAGTCGACGGGGCACGCTGATCAGACGTTGCCAGAGAAACTTCAGGTGAAATGGGAATACAAAGCTGACGAAGCAATCGAGACCACACCGGTAGTCGTTGGAAAGAGAGTCTTTGTTTCAGATGTGATGGGCAAGGTCTACGCCATTGACCGTGACACGGGAAAGGAAATTTGGAAAGTCGATTTCGATACCGGCTTCCTCGCTTCACCCGCAGTTAAATCTGAAGAACTGCTGATCGGTGATATCGACGGAAATCTTTACAAGCTCAATGCGATCACTGGAAAAGAATTGTGGCGCAAGTCGACCGATGGTGAAATTCAAGGGTCAGTCGCGTTTTACGGTGAGAACGTTTTGGCTGCCAGTGGGGACGGCAAACTGCATTGTTTTCGCCTCAAGGACGGTGAAAAAATATGGACCTATGAGGCGAATGACCAAATCCGATGCAGCCCGACCGTGGCTGGCGACCGAACTTTTCTGGGAGGCTGTGACGGTCAATTGCACGTTGTCGATCTCAAGACTGGCAAAGCCCTGGGGAAAACGTTTGAGTTGGGAGGCCCCACCGGGTCGACTCCTAGCGTCGTTGGTAGCAAAGCGTTTCTGCCCATCATGGATGGGGTCGTGCTGGCGTTCGATTGGAAAGCTCAAAAAGAACTCTGGCAGCACATGGACGAAGAGCGTCCACAGGAATACCGAAATAGTGCAGCTGTCACAGGTGATCTGGTCGTGTTGAGCAGTCAATTCAAACAGGTGGATGCGATTTCCACTGCAACGGGCAAGTTAAAGTGGAGGCATACACTTCGCCGTCGTGCCGATGCTTCACCGGTGATTGCCGGGAAAGACGTTTGGATTGCCGCAACTGACGGAAGATTGATTCGACTTGAACTTCAGGATGGTACTGAGGAGAAATGGAGTTACGAGATCAGGGGCTCTTTCCTCGCTGGCCCTGCCATTGCTGGTCAAGAGCTCTTCATCGCTGATGATGATGGTGTTGTACGCTGTTTTGGGGCCGAAAAAAGCCCGAATAAGGTGGATGCCGCAGCAAGTTCCAAAATCAATCCCGCGGTTCCGTCCCAAGGGCTGTAGTAGTCTGCGGGGATACACTTAAAATGATGCAGGCAGCGACCTGACAATTACCTCTACCTCCCTTAAGATCGGCTTCTTTTCATGGGTTCCGCTTCAAGCGATAAGAAAAAAACCGAAGTCGGCAGTTACTTCATCTCAAACTATCCACCGTACAGTCAGTGGAATCGTGAAGAGCTACCCGCTGTCCATGAGGCACTTGAAAGCCCGCCCAGCGAGCAAACTCCGCTGGGTCTCTACTTGCATATTCCGTTTTGTCGAAAACGCTGCAAGTTTTGTTATTTCAAAGTTTTCACTGACGTCAAAGCTGCTGAGGTGCAACGTTATGTTGATGCACTTTGCAATGAAATTTCTCTTGTAAGCCAATTGCCACTGATGGGTGATCGGCCGTTTCGTTTTGTTTATTTTGGGGGCGGAACGCCAAGTTTTCTGTCACCCAAGCAATTGACGAAACTTGCTGATCGACTTCGGGAGCACATCACGTGGGACGGTGCTGAAGAGGTTACCTTTGAATGCGAACCCGGAACACTTAGCGAGACCAAAGTAAAAACGTTAAGAGATGTCTTGGGTGTAACGCGAATAAGTTTGGGCGTCGAAAACTTTTCAGACAAGTTGCTGGAAGAAAATGGTCGCGCTCATTTGTCCAAGCAGGTTTTCAATGCATGGGAATGGATTACAGCTGCTGACTTTCCGAACGTGAACATTGACTTGATTTCTGGAATGGTTGGTGAGACTTGGGATAATTGGAAAATGAACGTTGACAAGACTCTGGAATTGTCTCCAGAGAGTGTCACGATTTATCAGATGGAATTACCATTCAACACCGTTTACAGCAAAGACATTCTCGGCAATCAGGTCGAGAGTCCCGTTGCTGATTGGGATACCAAGCGTGCTTGGGTGGAGTACGCGTTCGGTGAATTTGAAAAGGCTGGGTACAGCGTTAGCAGTGCGTACACTGTTGTTAAAGATCCTACGAAGGTGAATTTCAGCTACCGCGACAATCTGTGGAAGGGAGCGGATTTGTTGGCAACAGGCATTGCCAGTTTTGGACATGCCAATGGAGTTCATTACCAGAACCTTGCGGATCTTGAGAAATATCTCACAACCATCGAATCCGGGAAGCTTCCCCTGGGAAGGGGGTTTGTCCCAAGTTCGCACCAGCAACTCGTTCGTGAGATGATTTTGTTGCTGAAGCGTGGCTACTTGGACGTTGGTTACTTCCAAAACAAGTTTGGTGTGGATGTCAGGGAAAAATTTTCAGAACAATGGCAGGGCTATGTCACTGACGGTTACGTCAAACTGAATGGCGATGCCATTGAATTGACCCAAGCAGGATTACTGCGAGTGGATGGATTGTTGCCGCCGTTTTTCGAAGTTGAGTTCCAGGGAGTACGCTACACGTGAGTGATGATGGCGTAACTGATGCGTCGGCCGAGAAGGTAACGGAAGAATATTTTTCGTTTGCAATGGGAGAATTCACTGCCGAGTTCCCCCGAGATCGCCTTTATGCGACCAATCATATGTGGGCTAGTGAGATCGCAGAGGGGGTTTGGCGATTTGGCTTGACTGCCTATGCGGTGCGCCTGCTACAAGATGTCTACTTTTTGGATTGGGAAGTGGAACCGCCTGATGCAATTGGATTGCGGGCGCAGGTTGGTTCGATCGAAAGCAAGAAGGCTGAGAGTGATCTGTATTCACCCGTTGCTGGATCGCTCTCAAGGATTAACGAACTGACTCTTGATGACCCTTCTTTGATCAATGCAGCTACCTACGGCGATGGGTGGTTGATCGAGATGGCGACTACAGACGTTGACCGCTTGCTGGATCCGGATGCCTATGCACAGCATCTCGTTGACGCTTGGCAAGTCGCGCAACGGACGATCAAAGGCCAGGCAAACCATTAGGTTTCGGTTTGCGTTTTTTCCGGTGCCGCTGATTGGAATTCTTGTTAAAGGCTGCGTTGCCTGATCAATGTTGCTCTTTTTGTTGTGCCTCGCCTGTATTTCCGTCTGTGTCTGATTCGCGTTGTTTGTCGATCCAGTCATTGACTCGTTGTTCCAGCATGGGCAACGGAATGGATCCAGCTTCAAGAACCCGGTCGTGGAATGAACGCACATCAAAATCATCTCCAAGTGCTTGCTCTGCTTGCTGACGGATACGACTGATTGCAAGTTCGCCTGTTTTGTAGGCGAGTGCTTGGCCTGGCCATCCGATGTAGCGATCAACTTCAGCCACGATGTTGTGCGGGCTTAGTGCTGTGTTTGCCGTCATGTAGTCGATTGCCTGCTGCCGTGACCATCCCATCCAATGAAGTCCCGTGTCCACAACGAGTCGGCTAGCACGCCACGCTTCCATGCTCAATCGCCCAAAGTCCTGATAAGGGTCTTTGTAAAATCCGATGTCTTTCCCGAGGCGTTCGCTATACAACGCCCAGCCTTCGATAAAAGCTGTGAAGTTGCTCTCGCGACTGATGGGATGCAGGTTTTCAAGTTCTGCCTGAATGGCGAGTTGCAGATGATGGCCAGGAACGGCCTCATGTAGCGACAAAGCTTCAAGTTGATACAGCGGGCGAGAGGACAAGTTGTAAGTGTTCAAGTAGTAAACACCACCACGTGTGCCATCGGTCGCTGGCGGCCAGTAGTAGGCTGCCGTTGTTTGGGACGCCACGTAAGCAGGGATTTCCTGCAGTCCGTACGGGATTCGCGGCAGGTGTCCAAACAGTTCTGGTAAACGCCCGTCTGCACGCTTTAAAATCAAGGCGGCAGTTTGCATTAATTCTTCAGCTGAATTGGCATAGAACTTGGGGTCAGTTCTCAAGTGCTCGAGGAACTCATCAAGTGTGCCTTCAAAGCCTACTTTTTGTTTGATCAACTTCATCTCGCAACGGATCCTCGCGTTTTCACTTATGCCAGTTCGATGCAATTCTTCCGGTGAGATTTCGATGGTGGTGAAGCGTTGAACACGGTCGAGATAGAATTCTCGCCCCTTGGGCATCGCTGATGCTCCCACGGGCCCTCGACATGCAGGCAGATATTCGGTTCGAAGGAAATCGGCAAAACGCTGATAAGCCGGGATGACGCTCTGTTTGAGTGCGTCCTCGATTTGCGTATTGATCCGATTCCATCGTTGAGTGCCGAGGTTGCTTTTTGATTCCGCAGCGATGTTTGCCAGAAATAGTGACTTCGTAAAGTCGTCAACAAGATGCGATTCAACCTGAGAGAGTGAATCTCGCATGATGATTGCTGGTTGAACCAGTCCGGCTTTGATCCCCCCTCGCAGCAACTCTATTTGCTGATTGGTATAGCGGTCGAAATCTTTAAGGCGAGCGATGTAGTTGGCAAAGTCCTCTTCGGATTTTGGGGCCATCACTCGGGGTAACTCCGGGAAACGGATATGAAAACCGCCACGATTATTGATAGGCATCAAATGGGTTTTGAAGCGAAAGTCGGCAAGTTGACCTTCAAGGCGTTGCCGCAGCAGTTCATGATCAATCCGTTTTCCCTCGCTGAGATTCTTCACGGGGACGGCTTCAAGCTGTTCGAGAAATTTTCCGCGTCGGTCTGCTCGTGCTTGAATCGCGAGAAGGCTATCGTCAGCGAGGCGATCCTGCCCACGTGGATCACCGATGTTGGTTGCCAGCAACGGAGAGGATTCTAGTTCAAAATTCCAGACTTGATCGAGCAACTCAGTCAATGTTTGGTTGGCGCTGATTTCCTTCGTTGTGGTTTCCTGTGCCAATGACACGTTCGAAAGTAGAATCAGCAGAATGAGGACAGGAAATCGCCAGGTTGTATTGGGCATGGTTAGGTTCAGTATGATTTTGTCGCGGGGCAGCACGGCGTTTCGGAAAGTAATTTTAGAACGTAATGACTAAAGTATCCGGTTGGTCTGCACCCGATCGGATGCCACGCCGAAATTGTACGTAACTCGGGCTGTTGTAACGACAGTTAGCCCACATTCGCGTATCTTGAGTTAAGCTGAGTGGGCACGTTGGCGGATGCCTGCGGCCGTTATGCAATAACGCGGTTTGGGAAGTCGGTTGGCAACTTATTGCAAGATTAACGTGCGTTGCTAATCAAAGTGAAATTCTTTTGGTGAACTTGAAATGCGAAGTATTGTGCTGCTGTGTTCCGTGATGGCTCTCGTAACGACTCAGGTTTGGCGATTCCAAGGCGACCGGAGAGGTTTAACTGCGCGGGCGACAGAATACACTCCGAAGGATGGTTTTCTCGCCCGTTATCGCAGAAAAGCAATCGGTAAGTGGGAAAAGGATATTAAGAAACTTGAGGCTCGTGATGCGGCTGAGAGTGATCCTGAAGACGCGATCATGTTCATTGGTAGCAGTAGCATTCGAAGATGGTCCGATATCGCGACTGATATGGCACCCTTTCGTACGATTCAGCGAGGTTATGGAGGAGCGAAGTACAGTGATGTTGCCATTTTTTCCAAACGTCTGCTGCATCCGCATGAATACCGGGCGCTCGTGATTTTCGTTGGAAATGATGTTCAAGGAAAGACTGAAGATCACACCCCTGATCAAATAGAGGAATTGGTGAGGTACATTGTTTCAGTGTCGAAGAATCATCAAGCCGATGCTCCTGTATTTCTGATCGAGGTGACCCCAACCTCGAAGCGGTTTTCGGCATGGCCTGCCATTCGCAAAGTAAATGCGCGTCTGCGAGAAGTCGCACTTTCAACGCCTAACACGCATTTCATTGCGACTGCAGAGCATTATTTGGACCCAGAGGGGAAGCCCCGGGATGAGCTGTTTGTTGGTGACCGCTTGCATTTGAACGAAGCTGGGTACGACCAATGGGCAACGTTAATCCGCAGGAGAATTTCTGAAACATTCGAATTCAAACGCGAGTTTGAGGCCAAGGCTGGATCTCCAGCGGTTGATGAATCCAGCGGGAAATGAGTTTCACGCTCCCCAAAGCCCTGTTCCACGAAATCTATTCCAGAAACCGTCAGATTTACCATCGCAATTGCCGGTTTCAAGCTTGTGACTGTCTGAAATCAATTCGTAGACTCAAGACGCGTTCTTTCTGAGCGTGATTTCATCTTTTTCGCAACGGAAGCAGTCAACTTGGGCGGCAAGGAAGCCACCACTGGATCAATTAGGCTTGGAATTCGACGAAGAATGTCGTCTTTCTCGTTTGCTGCTGCGCGGATTCTTCTTGTTTCCTTCTGTACTTTCTGGATCGCAAACACAGCGAAGAGCCAGCAAATCAGTTCTGAGCCAATCCTTGTTCGGGGCAACGTGGTTTCACGTTGGCAGATCAATGATGCAGAGGCATCTCTTTTACAAGGTGATTGCGAGTTGGCTCATGGTGCACGGACAGTTCGGGCTGATTCGATGCTATTGTTGGTGGATGGACCCGTGGGTCGGGTCCGAACTCGGGTTGTGATCGCTGGCGATTCCACAAAGAAGGGTGATCGTCCCCAAACGTTGACGCTGCTGACTTTGGGTGACCCACAAATCATCGCCCCCCGTGTGCTCAAGAAGCCAGTCGATGAACCTGCGTTGCTTCGTTATTTGCCGGTTCCTGATTCATTTCCAGCGAACGAGTGGTTGGATGCGATTCCAAATACTAAACAGGTGCAATTCCAAGAATCAATCATTGCACCTCAGCCAGACAATGCGCTTCCAGCACCTCCGGCAGACTCAACCGATTCTTCATCAGTACGTTTTCTGACAGGTGGAGGCACCAAGTCGATTGAGATCGGGGCACGCGATGGATCGACTCAACTGCAGATCGAAATGAAGCCCCGGCCCGAGTTGGGCGATACGGTGGTTTTGGCCAGGGGTGGGGTTACTGTTCTGATTCGCGATGTGACTGTCAGGCTGCCTGGCGGCATGATGGACCTCGGTACCATCTCGCTGTCAGCCGATCGTGTTGTGGGTTGGTTACCTGAAGTAGGATCACTGTTCAATCGTTCGAACGCGAGTGCGCCATCTGATGGAGAAATCTATCTAGAAGGAGATATCGTGTTTCGTCAAGGCGAGCGAATCATCTATGCCAACTCGATGTATTACAACATTGCTACGCAGCAGGGCATGGTGCTGGATTCTGAAGTTATCACAACCATCCCAAATTATCTTGGTGTTGTACGCCTGAAGGCAGATGTGTTGCAGCAAGTTGCTGAGGGCAACTTTATAGCATTTGATGCAGCAGTCACGAGCAGCCGAATGGGCGTACCGCAGTATTGGTTACAGAGTGAACGTCTGCAACTGACAGATCGCCAACGAATCATGCCGGACCCCATTACCGGTTTGCCAACCAGTCGTAGCGAAGCATTCGTTAATAGTCGTGACAATTTTGTTTACTTTGGTGGGGTTCCAATACTTTACTGGCCTACGTTCTCAACCAGCTTGGAAAGACCGGGCTACTACGTTTCTGGCATCAAGTTGCGAAATGACCAGATTTTCGGCACGCAAGTATTGGTTGATTTTGATCTGTTTCAGTTATTTGGAATTGAAAATGCGCCACCGGGTGCTAACTGGGAAATGTCACTCGATTATTTGAGTGCGCGTGGACCAGCGATCGGAACCAAGCTTGAGTACAGTTTGCCATCCATTTTCGGCATCAACGGCCCTGTGGATGGCTATTTTGATACTTGGCTTATTCACGATGATGGTAAGGATGATTTGGGGGCAGGCCGACGCGATTTACAGCCCTCAACAAAATTCCGTGGTCGCTCTCTTTTGCGGCATCGACACTATCTGAATCCCAATCTTGAGCTGATTGCCGAATTGGGTTGGATCAGTGACCGTAATTTTCTGGATCAATATTTCGAAGGCGAGTGGGATCGTGACATCAACGAAAGCACTGCTCTGCGACTGCGAAAGTATCATAATAGCCATCTGTTTGATGTAACTGGGCAAGCCCGGATCAATGACTTTTTCACAACTACTGAAAATCTGCCCATGTTGGACCACTACATGATTGGTGGTTCAATTTTCGGAGATCGCTTCACGTGGTCGGCTCACAATAAGCTGGGTTATTCTCGCTTACAGATCGCCGATTTTCCCGAGAATGCAGATGAGCAGAGTATGTATTCGCCTATTTTGTCTACACCGGGAATTGCGGGACTCGACAGCATAGGGCTGGAAAACGCCTCAGGGATTGTCACTGGAACGCGGCAAAAGCTTGCGTTGCCAGTTCAGCTTGGCGCAGTCCGGGTTGTGCCCAGTGTTTCCGGAGAGGCATCCTACTACGGTGAGGCTTCAGATGGTGAACCACTTACACGTTTGTTTGGGCAGGGAGGGGTGGTTGCCACGCTACCCGCCTCGCGAGTCGATCCGACCATCCAAAGTAGTTTGTTGAATATTCGGGGACTGGCTCACAAAGCTGAGTGGCAGGCCGAATATTTTTACGCAGACAGCAATTCAAATCTTGATGCACTTCCACTCTATAATCCACTGGATGATCACGCACAGCAGCAATACCGGTCACGATTCTTGCGGAGCAACCCTGCGATGTTGGGGCGTGAACGTTATCAGACCAGGGACTATGCATTTCGACAGGGGATACAGAAGCTTGTTGCCAGTCCCAGTGATGTTGTAGCAGCCGACTTGCAACAAGTGCGAATCGGTTTGCACCAGAGATTGCAAACTAAGCGTGGTCTTCCTGGGCTTGAACGCATTGTGGACCTCTTTAGGTTAGATCTCGATCTATTCATCTTCCCAGACGCGGATCGTGATAACTTTGGGGAAACTCTGGGCCCAGCTACCTATGACATGCGTTATCTAGTGGGCGATCGTGTCTCACTTTTGAGTGATGGGTATTTCGATTTCTTTGAGGGAGGTCTGCGATCGATCAGCGCTGGGGTCCGTAGTACCCGTCCTGGTGTGGGGGATGTTTACTTTGGTCTGTTGTCACTGGAAGGACCCATCAGCAGTACGGTATTCAGAAGCAACCTTGATTATCGGTTGAATGAAAAGTGGATTATTTCCAATGGTTTGAGTTATGATTTCAGCAGTACTGGGAATGTTTCGCAGTCAGCTGGTCTGACTCGAATCGGCGAGTCGCTCCTGTTTCGACTTGGTATGACGTATGACAAGGGCCGCGATAATGTGGGCATCGGTTTTTCAATCGAACCTCGTTTCTGGCCCAAGCCAAAGTTGGGTCGTGTGGGAGGGCAGTTAATCCCACCACCAGGTGTCGAAGGATTTGAATAGAACCCCGTGCCGAGGGTGCAGACTTAGCAAGAGAGTTTAGGGAGACCCAGCAAATTTCGCGGCAACAGTCGGGCTTGCAGATTGGTTCGCCATAGTTCTTGCTGTTTAAAATGCTCTCTATTATCGGTGCCAGGAAGTGTGCACACTTTTTTTCCGGTTAACGCGTGTGTTGGATCGCCCAGTTCAGATACCCCTCAGTGGTGTCGGCCACAGGTAACATGAGGATCTCTGGTTGTTCGTAGGGATGCAGTGCCACAAGTTGTCTCTTGAGGTCTTGCCAGCAAGCGTTGCCTGTTTTTATCGTCATTCGAAATTCAGTTGTTGATTGGACGACACCATCCCATTTGTAGTAACTGGCGACAGGACCTTCGATTTGAACGCAGGCTGCCAAATTTGAGTCAATGAGCTGACGGGCAAGGTGCTCGGCATCTGCGTGTGACGCCACAGTGGTGACCACGATGACGAGTTGATGAGATGAATGCATGTCAGAAACGGGGAAAAGAGGAGCCTATGGGTCTAGGCTGGCGATGACCAGAAAACTAGGAATGTGGCCAGTTGGTAATTTAGCAGGCAACTGGTAAGCATATGGAGGTAGGCTGTCGGGCGGCTTGTTTCAACGGACTGGATGCGGAAAAGCGGTGACGCTTTTTCGCTGCGTAATTTCGGCGAAAAACAGCTCAGGGCTTTCATCACAGAACTTATCGGCACAGAAACAGCGACACGTTGTAATTGTTGGAGAGATACAGAAATGGCTGATTTGCAAGGGCCAAGTAAAATGACACCTTTCACGATGTCGCGCATGATTCGCGTCAGCATGACGTATTCGTGGCGGGTTTCAGGATCGGTTGCGTTGGGGGTTGCAACGGCAACCGCGGTCATTGTGGGTGCTTTGCTGGTCGGCGATTCAATGCGTGGAAGCTTGCGAGGGCTTACCATCGAGCGGCTTGGAAACACGGAAAATGCCATTTTTCCAGGAGGGTTCTTTGAGGTCGATGGCTTGACCAACACGACTCTGGATCCCATCGCTTTAATGTTGTTTGAGAATGGCATCGTTGAGTTTCGTGGTGACGATGATGCGATTCGTAGAGCAGGGGCGGTGCAAATCATTGGCTGCGACAGTGATTTTTGGCGACTTGATGTCTCGGGGATGCCGGAACCACCAACACTCGATGACGATAGTGTAATCGTGAACCAGTCGATGGCTTCCGAACTGGGTGTGCAAGTTGGTGATCTTCTTACTTTGCGTTTGCCAATTGAACAGGCAGTGCCCGCCGACAGTCCGCTGGGAAAGCGGGACGCAGAGAGTGAGGGTCTGCCTCGCATGCGGATCGCCGGGGTTGTTCCGGATCGTGGGTTAGGGATCTTTTCTGTTTCCCCAAGCCAGGCAGCACCTCGCAACATATTTGTCAATCGCGCGACGGTGGGTGAAGTTCTTGATAGGGAAGGGCAGGCCAATGCCCTTTTGCTGGATCAGCCTGCAACACTTCAGGACTTCAACATTAGCTTGGCTGAACTGGGGCTTACGTTACAACGCATTGAGCGCCGCTTTGAACCAGAGTCCGGTGAGCCAACGACCATTTATGGTTACTACTGGTTGACCAGCGAGCGCTTGTTGCTTCCCGCAATTGCGGTTGATCGCATCAAGGAAGCTTTTCCCGTAGATGAATTGACTGAGACAACGACTTACCTCGCCAATGCACTTGAGCGTTTGAATGAGGAAGGTGACGTCGTGGCTACCGTGCCCTACAGCACCATCACCGCTGTTGATAGCAGTCCCCAGCTACCTTTGAATTATGATCTGCCTGCGAATTCGATTGATGTTCAATCGCCGGAGGCAGATAGCACCACTGAAGTGATTCCCTTGGTGCTAAATCAATGGGCTGCTGACCAATTGGGGGCAACACGGGGAACACCATTACGAGTTGCCTACTATGAACCAGAAGTTGAGAACGGCAAAGAAATCGAACGCTTCTTTGCAGCGGTAGTGACCGATGTGGTTCCGATCACGCGGCCAGCGACACCGTACCGTCGTCGTCGAGAAGCAACTTTTGACCAGCCACCAACGGTCTATAACGATCCCGATCTGACACCGTCGGTGCCCGGAGTCACTGATCAGGATTCGATTAGTGATTGGGATTTGCCCTTCCCATTAAAACGGGAAATCAGCAAAGAAGATGATGTTTATTGGAATGAATACCGTTTGACGCCGAAAGCATTTTTGCCTCTGAATCAAGGGCAGCAACTATTCGGCAGCCGGTTTGGCGAAACCACTGGTATTCGCATCTCCACATCGGCTGCAGCTGATGAGAGTCTTCTGAGCCAGCGCTTATTAGAGATTCTCAAGCCATCGTATTCCGAGTTGGGATGGTCGATCATACCAATCCGCGAACAACAACTAGCCGCGTCCAGTGGAACCACTCCCTTTGATGGGCTTTTCCTGTCATTGAGTTTCTTTGTGATTCTGGCTGCGATCATGTTGATCGCAATGTTGTTTCGTTTGGGGCTGACACAACGCATGACCCAATTCGGAGCTTTGTTGGCGGTGGGATGGACCCCAAGGCGTGTAGCCAGCTTGGTGCTCCGAGAGGGATTGCTGGTTGCCGCGGCAGGTGTATTGCTGGGAGTGGTTGGTGGGTTTCTTTATGCATGGACCGTGCTCTGGGCGTTGCGTTCCCTGTGGGTGGGGGCCGTGACCGTACCGTTTCTGACCTTTCACTGGACGCTTCAGAGTTTACTGATTGGTTCTTTTGCAGGATGGGCGGTTGCAGGACTAACGTTGTGGAAGACGGCTCGTTGGTTGACGCAGCTTGATGCCCAAGATCTGCTTTCGCAGCGTGATACGGATAAAATGTCTAGTCGAACATCTGGTAGAGGAAGACTGCCCCTGGTTGCGGGTGGTCTCGGTCTTTTAGCAGTGGGGGTGGGGGCCTTTGGTGCAACCGCCGCCGGTCAAATTGCAGCAGGCGCTTTCGTCGGCGGTGGGATGTTGCTTCTGATTGCTGCGTTGCTGTTCATCTATGCGTGTTTGCGGAGCCCAGGTCGTCTTGCCACCAAGACCCGTCAAGATTCATTCACATTTGGTCAGCTCATCAGTCGCAATGCTTCGCGGCATCCCCTGCGGAGCACGATGACGATTGGTTTGATGGCGACAGCAGCTTTTTTAATCATGGCGATATCAGCATTTCGTCTGCAGCCCGGTACGGAAGGAACAGGCGGATTCAGCTTGATTGGACAATCTTCGCAGACACTTTCCAGAGATCTCAGGCAGACACAAGTCCGCTCCGAAATGCTTGGGCCAGATGCTCGCCTGTTAACAGAAACAACAATCGCTCCTTTGCGTTTGCGATTGGGGCAGGATGCAAGTTGCAATAACCTGTACAAAGCCACTCGCCCAACAGTGGTTGGAGTTCCCGAATCGTTCAGCAAACTGTTTGATAGTACATCGACAGGGTTGCCAGGTTTCCAATGGGCAGCAGAAGGCGACGTGCCTGTTGGGCAATCACCTTGGGATGCACTTAACGTTGATGCTGAGGGAACTGAAAGTGATCCGATACCCGTGGTCATCGATCAGAACACCGCGATGTGGAGTTTGCAGATGATGAAAGGTGTTGGTGAAGTGCGTGGCTTTGAATATGAACCTGGAAAGCTGACCTATTTTCGTGTGGTGGGGTTGCTTGCCAATTCCATGTTGCAAGGTAAGTTGATGATCGGTGAGAACAATTTCAAGCTCGTCTTCCCCAACATTAGTGGCTACCAGTATTTCCTCATTGCGGTTGGCGACTCTCGCAGCGATGAGGTGGCCAGCGTTTTGGAAAATCGGCTTGGCGATATTGGGATGGATGTTATGGATGCGAATCGAGTCCTGTCCACGATGCTGGCTGTTCAGAATACGTATTTGAGAACTTTTCAGAGTCTAGGTGCACTCGGACTTTTATTGGGGACGATTGGGCTGGCAGTGGCGCAGATGCGAAGTGTTCTTGAGAGGCGTCAAGAGTTGGCGGTCATGCGAGCCATTGGGTTTAGTCGACAACGTTTGACATCGGTAGTCATGGGGGAAACAGCAACTTTATTGTTATTCGGTATTGGATGTGGAGCGGTTTGCGCTGTCGTGGCTGTGTTGCCTCATGCTCTGATCAATGGACTGGAGCCACCGATCGTGGAACCGTTAGTCCTGTTGGTCGGAATTACGCTTTTTGGATTGTGTGCTGGCTTGGCAGCAGTGCGACGTGTGAGCACGATGCCTCTTTTGGAATCGCTGCGTTCCAACTAAAAGAAGGACGAACATGTTTCAGATGTTGGATGACTTGACTGATCCAGCTGATCATCTGGCACTGGATGAGGCTGTTCTCATGAGAGAAACAGCAGAATCGGACAGGTTACAGCCGTGGGAAATATTACGGGTCTGGGAATTTAACCAGCCCGTGGTAGTTGCGGGTCGATCCAGTCGTATTCGTGAGGAAATCGATGTCGACTATTGCCAAGCAATGAAAATGCCGATTCTCAGACGCTGTACCGGTGGCGCCTCGGTTGTTGCGGGGCCTGGGTGTCTGATGTACAGCGTTGT
>CAXGRW010000012.1:0-23411 GCA_964012125.1 uncultured Rhodopirellula sp. | reverse complement strand
ATGCGACCGAATCTCTTATTGCGATCCTCCTTGGTAAGTGTTTTGGCTTGCTTGTTGTTGAGTGTTCAGGGGTGGGCGGAGGATCATTTGTTGACAATCGGTGGAGGTTATTCGCCTGCGGGCAATCAAGCCTCTTTGGAACGCAACGTCTTGTTCTTTCAACGATTGTTGGAAGAACAAGGCATGGAGCGATTGCAGCACGATATTTATTTTGCGGATGGAGATTCCAAAGGTGCCGATTTGCAAGTGATGGATCGAGCTTCTGTGCCCAAGGCAAACCGCTTGATGGCCGAGTTTTTCGGGTCTGAAGAAAATCTTGGGCTTACCTATCGCAACCACCAAGTGCCAAACGTCAAAGACCGAACAAGTCCAGCCAATATCCGCAACTGGTTTTCTACGGAAGGAAGAAATCTCAAGAGTGGAGATCGTTTGCTGATCTATGTTACGGCTCATGGCAACCGCAGCAGCAATCGTCGCAATGAATACGACACGACCATTGCGACTTGGGATAATAAGTCACTCAAAATGACAGAGTTGGTCAAAATGTTGGATCAGTTACCTGAGGGTGTGGAAGTTGTCACTGTCATGGTCCAGTGTCATGCGGGTGGGTTTGCCCGTTTCATGTTCAATGGTGGTGATCCTGATCGAGGTCTTTCCAAGCAACGGAGGATTGGTTTTTTCGCCACTGTGCACGATCGTCCAGCCGCAGGCTGCACACCCGAAATCGATGAAGCCAGCTATGTGGAATATAGTTCTTTTTTCTGGGCAGCACTTGGGGGGCGTGACCGAGGTGGAAAGGCAATTGCGATTCCGGACTATGACGAGAATGGTGAAGTTTCATTTGAGGAAGCACACGCCTATGTCATCCTGACTGCTGATACCATCGATTTACCGGTTAAGACGTCGGGTGAATTCTTGACGGTTCACAGTAAGTTCAGTGACGGAGATGACGGACTGCTGGCCAATGACGTCGATTACTCACTGGTTTTGGAGCTGGCGACAGCTTCGCAGAAAGAAGTTTTAGAGGGCCTGTCCGAGCAGCTGAAACTTTCTGGAGATAATCGTCTCGTTGATGCTTGGAAAGCAACTCAGACTCGTCGTGGATCGGGACGCAACCGCCAGCCAGTGTCTCGTGGCCAAGATAAAAGTCGTGATGTGAGACGCGAGATTGCTTCTGATCTGAAGCGACGCTGGCCTGCTTTGGCCAATGTGCTCAATCCTCTCGCCATTGAATTGATCACGACACGAAGCGACGAGTTGGTGGCAGCGATCGAAGATCATCCTAAGTATGAAAGTTACCGAGAACTTTCGCTGGAGGCGAAATCGACGTTAAGTGAACAGAAGCGAAAAGTGAAGTTTGACCGTTTTCTACGCACCGCCGATAATGTCATCATGGCCGAGAATCTGAAGCGAATGGATGATCAGGAAAAATTTGAACAGTTTCGGGCATTGGTGGCAGCCGAGGGGCGAACACTGAAAGAAAGTCAGTGACGCCAGACAAATGGTTGATCTCTGTCCTTGCCATCAGCGAACATCGAGTTCGCTGATTGGAAGCGAATGACCTCATCTCGCGGCATTGAAACGATCTCGTCCCGGCCAGGGAGGTTTTTCTGCAAGGGAAGTCTTCAGCTTTCGAAAACGTGATAAGTATGTTTGATGGCCGCAACGTGGATGCCAGCAACATGCAATCAGCTTGTCGTCATGCTGTCAGACGGTCATAAGCTTCTTGGTACTTCGCAGCTGTTTGCTCAATCACTTCAGTCGGCAATGCTGGTGGATCACTTTGTTTGTCCCAGCCACATTGCGACAACCATTCGCGAACAAATTGTTTGTCGAAGGAAGCCTGAGCCTGTCCGGGACAATAATTGTCTGCGGCCCAGAAGCGTGAACTGTCCGGTGTAAGCACTTCGTCGATCAAAACGACTTCATCGCCGACCCTGCCAAATTCAAATTTTGTGTCGGCGATTAGCAAACCTCTTGCCTCTGCATAGTCACAGGCAGCTGAATAGATCTGCAAACTTGTATCACGCAGTTGATGTGCGAGTGTCTCGCCAAGATCTTCGATCATGCGTTCGATCGGAACATTTTCATCATGCCCTTCCTCTGCCTTGGTTGCTGGCGTGAAGATGGGGTTGGGAAGTTGGTCACATTGTGCCAGATCTGCTGGAAGTGGGTTTCCACAAATTTCACCCGTGGCCTGGTATTCCTTCAGCCCACTACCCTCCAGGTAACCCCGCACCACACATTCGAACGGAATCACTTCCGCTTTCTCAGTCAGCATGACACGTCCCCGCAGCGGGGCGATATCAAATTGTGTTGCCAGTGAGGGAGGAATTTCCGTTGATACCAGATGATGCCGCATCCCCAATTGCTCAAACCAGAAAGAGCTCATCTGGGTAAGTAGCTGTCCTTTGCCCGGGATCCCGCACGGCAAGATGTAATCAAAAGCGCTGATGCGATCCGTACTGACGATCAGCAAAGAGTTACCCAAGTCGTAGACGTCGCGGACTTTTCCACTCCGGCGGGGAAGCGGGAGCGTCGTTTCAAGCAGAGCTCCGGAGGGGTCAAATCGATACAGTTCGTTGCTTTGTTGTTTGTTCATGCTGGTAATTTGGCAAACCATTCGTAGCAGAGCAACCGGATCACTGTTGTCGGGAGCTGGTATCAGGATTGAAAAAGTCCTCGAATTCAATGCTTAACAAGCCGCGACCTTCCGGTTTGGCATCGAGGCGGCCAGAGTTGGCACGCTTTGGGACGCAATTCACCTGCTCCGTAATTGCAGGATTCACGGTAAAAGAACGATTTTTTGAGGGTAGAAACATGTAGCCTGATAGCGTTGCATGGTCGCAGCACAGGCGGGAAAAGGCTAACATGCTGTTTCACGAGGATGGTAAACCTGTGTCGTTTGAGTGTCCATTTCATTTTCCCAGTTCATTTCGCGGCGCGCCGGTATGGGGCAATTCCACTTTGATGTCCCAAATGCGGCAAGCGACTTCATTGGAAAGTCGTTGTGGAATGACGCGTACATCTGTGGCATTGAAGGCGTACCTTGGCAGTCGCGGATCGAGTTTGACGGATCACGTCTGACTCTCACGCGGGCGATCGAGTCATCCGGAAAACTGTACATGGCTTGTCCGTTGGATGGCATCGGATTTCGCACTCTCAGCACTTGTAGCTTGCGACCGCTGGCTGATGAGTCGCACTTACTACCGTTGGAGTTTGCCCGCGGAAGTTGTTATCGCGCCCGAATCCAGTCGGATGCCTGGCAGCGTGCTGGTTTGACGCTCAGCAAAGAGTTTGTCGAATTGCTGCAGGAGGGTACCTCTCGATTCTTAGATTCTGCTCAGCGAAGGGCCGATCCTGATGGTTCGAGCGAAGCTGCCATGGAAGCAATATTGCTGCTGGAAAAAGCAATCTCTGATTTGGGTGAAAGTTATGCGGTGCAGTCGATAGCATTCCGTAAACAACGTGAACCTCAGATAGGCACGCTTCTGGCGGGTACTGTTACGCCTCCGTCGCCACTCGGGTTGCAGTCCCACACGGCGTTTACGGCAGCGTTCAACTCGGCTGCGATTCGTCTGAATTGGGCTGACATCGAAACAGACTCCGGGCGTCTCTCTTACGGTAATGCAGAAGAGGCAATTGAATTTTGCAGTAGCAAGGGGATGCGTATTATTGGCGGCCCCTTGATCGATTTTCGAGAGCGTTTGATGCCCCACTGGTTGTACTTGCTAGAGGATGACTTTGATGCTTTCTTGAATGCAGTCACGCACTTTGTGGAAACGACCGTCAATAAATTTCGGGGCAAAGTGCAGTTGTGGAATTGTGCCAGCGGGCTGAATACTCCCGGACCGATGCAATTGAGCGACGAGCAGATCATGCGTCTGTCGGTTGGGATTCTGCAAACGGTTCGTCGTGCAGATCCAACGACACCTGCCATCATCTCGTTCGACCAGCCATTTGGGGAATACCTGGGCCAGAATCGTGAAGGGATTTCACCACTTCATTTCGCTGACGCCTTGGTGCGTAGTGGCTTGGGGATGGCTGGTCTCGGTTTGGAAGTTCGTATGAACTATGCCGAAAAGGCGACGTTCCCTCGCTCGGCCGTGGAACTTGGGCAAATGATTGATCGTTGGGCTACTCTTGGGATGCCCATGTTAGTGCAGCTGGCTGTACCCGGTGGGGTTGGGCCTGACCCTATGGCAGCAGCACCCTGCGATGTGCTTCAGCACGAGGCGCAAGGTGGCGACCCGGCATCCGAGCAGTTGCGACTTGCCGGGCCTTTGATTAGGACACTCTTGGCAAAGCACATTGTTCACGGGATCGTCTGGGAAGGCTGGTCCGATGAGGTGCCGCATGTTGTCAGCCATACGGGACTGATTGATGCGGATGGCCACGAGCGTCCACTACTGGAATATTTGACCCGATTAAGACGCGACTTTCTTGTCTGAGCATTGGGGCTCCGGCATCCATTAACTGATTTGATTTTTCGCTTCGGAGTGCAACATGAGAACACCGATCCCAGGTGCCGTTTGTGGTGAGTCTGTTCATGGTATGTCGGGCATTGCGTTGCTGAAGATCGCACGCCAGTTAGCGTTGCTGCTGATGGTCGTTGTATTGGCTGCGGTTCACACCTGCGGTTTGTGTTTGGCGCAACAAGCGTCTGATCAGGGTGGTGTTCAGCCTGTTGGGAAAGTTGAGGAAGTAAAGACCGGTTTTACTTTCACGGAGGGGCCAGCATGGGGTCAGCAGGGGTCACTGTTTTTTACAGACATTCCCAACGCCAAAATTCATTTGTTGTCCGAAAAAAGCAACGCGCTTGGTACCTTCGCCAGTGACTCTGGTCACGCCAACGGAATCCTTGTAGATGCGTCGAATCGGATACTGGTTTGCCAAATGGACGGGCAGGTGGTTCAGTACGATGCCAAAACTGCCAAGTACAAAGTTCTGGCCGACACGTATGACGGAAAGCGTTTCAACGCCCCAAATGATTTGATCATCGACAAAGTCGGCGGGATCTATTTCACGGACCCGCTGTTTCGAGCTCCCCTGCCGTTGCCGCAGGGCATTCAGGCTGTGTACTACATCAACCCAGATGGCAAAGTATCCAGACTGACGGGCGATCTTGCTGCACCCAACGGCATCGGTCTCTCCCCCGATGGAAAACGTCTTTACGTGATTCCAAGTCGGCAGGCAGAAATGCTTGTTTACGATGTAACTGGGCCAGGCAAGATTGCTAACGGTCGTACTTTGTGTCGGCTCAAGCAACCGCAAGGGAAAGACAATACCGGAGGCGATGGGATGGCTGTTGATGTCGAGGGTAACCTCTACATTACCACTAATCTCGGCGTTGAAATTTTTTCGCAGGCGGGAAAACATCTCGGTTTGGTTGCATTTCCTCAGCAACCTGCAAACGTGACGTTTGGGGGCGCTGATCGCAAAACAATGTATGTCACCGCACGCACTGGACTGTATCGTGTTGCAATGCCGATCGCAGGCCTAAAACCTAATTGAAGTCAGCTCGAACGCTCACGGTGTGATGAAGACAACCGTTGCATGATAAGCAAATGTTGGGATCGGCTTTTAGTAGGTTGCCGCTAAGATCAAGCCGACCAATCGGCCGGTGGATCGGGTTGCTGCCAAACACTCATGCCACCGTCAACCAGCAACGTTTGGCCCTGAACATGTCCTGCTGCATCGGATAGTAGAAAGACAGCAGCACCACCACAGACATCGGCGCTCGGAACCTTGCCGTTGGGTGTGTGAAGTTTCATCCACGAAACGAGTTGCTGGTTCTCGTCGAGGACTTTGGTCAGTGGAGTGCGGACCAATCCCGGGGCCAGAGCGTTGACCCGGATTCCCATCGGGGCCAGCGTGACGCAAAGTGAACGGACCATGGCGGCGACCGCGCCTTTGCTGGTGTCGTAAGCGGTGTGGTCTGGTTCCGAAAGTACGCCGTTGATCGAACCTGTGAACAGAATACGACCTGGAACATTTTGTTCGACCCACCGCCGGGCAATTGCCTGAGTTAGAAAGTAACCCGACGTTACATTCAAATGTATCGTCGTTTGGTAGGTTTCGTAATCCATTTCAAAGTAGGGCTTGTCGATGTAAGTTCCTACGTTGTTGATCAATAGGTCAACTTTCGGAGCAACTTCCTCTACGCTCTTTAGCAATTCAGGTAAGTAGCTATCGGGGGGGCCTGACAAGTCTGCAAGTAATAACTCCGATTTCACCCCCAGATTGCGGCAGACGGCCAGCGTTTGTTGCGCGGTCTCGTCATCTTTGAGTCCAACTAGCACGACATCCGATCCTGCATTGGCCAAAGCTGCAGCGATTGCAGCGCCCACGCCTTGCGTTCCGCCGGTGATTAGTGCGCAGTGTCCGGTGAGATCAAAAGGTTGTTTGCCGTTGTTTTGCATGGGATCGTTGTGATGGCGTTTTCCGAAATCGGGTGACTATTCAGTGGTCTGACCCGTAGAAGTCAGGTTCGGATGGTGAAAGGTAGATCACGGATATTGTTGGAAGGTTCAATCATTTAAACCACTGAATTTGTGATCAAGTCATACACAAAAAGGTTTTGTGGCGTGAGCGTTCGAAGCTTCCCGGTCCAAGATACATGATCGATCATCAGCGGTGCATCACGGAAGTTGCGTCGAATTTTCACCACGATCATAAGTCTGTGACTCACCACACTCGGATCATGGCAGCAAAGACACAAAAAAGGCTTTTCTTTTTCGCCTTCCAAAATTGGGGTAAGGGAGGGTGAGGGTACCGACTAATTGCTGTCGAAAAGATTGTGTGGAAAAAATGATGGGCTGGGCCGCCAAGCACGGTTGGGGTGTTCACTCGCTGTGCAGCGTGTTTCATCTTTGTATTGGTGTTTTGCCGTAAAATTCCGAGTTTTCACGAGATTTTCGGTGGGTGTCGTGGCTCAAACCTGCAGAAGTACGACAGTAGCGACCCTGTTTGTAAAATTTGGGGCCAGCTGGAGATGGGCTTGGGTGTGTCGCACGTGAGCGCGGTTTTCAGGATTGTGCATGGGTACAAACGAAAGCTTCACGCGTTGCTACAGGTGAGCGATGAGTTTGGCCGTCAGCGAGCGGTAAGATCGACTATCATAAGTCAGTGGATTTACTGTTTGTGCCACAGCATCCGCACTCCCCTTTTCGTAAGTCTGGCTGATTTGCCAGCTCTCTGGAGTATTGAATGATTTTCTTGCGAGTGAAACTGCCCACCATGTTGGGGTGTCTGTTGGTTGTCGGCTTCTTTGCGATGCTTTGTGTGCCCGCCAACGCTCAGGGACGCAAAAGCAAGAAACCACCGGCGAAGCCCAAAATCAAGTTGCCCGAGAGCGTTCGTAAACGTACTCCCGTGGCCATGAAGGTGGTGCCCGTCAATCCAAGTAACCGTCGTGCCGTGCAACGTGCTGCCGGTGAGGTGGACAGTCTGGTTGAGTCGAAATTGCTGGACGAGGATCAAGAGCCGAATGAATTAGCCAGTGACGAGATATTTCTTCGCCGAATCTATCTGGACGTAGCGGGACGTATTCCAACGTTGAAGGAAGCGACTGACTTCCTGGGGTCCAGTTCGGAAACGCGGCGGGAAGACTTGATCGACAAACTATTGGGCAGTCCTGATTATGTCAGCAATATGTACAACTTCTGGGCTGACGTGTTGCGACTTGTCGAGCGACCGCAGACGAACATCGTGGCTGATCCGTACTTGGGTTACGTGAAAGATTCGATTCGGATTAACAAAAACTACAATCAGTGGGTTTATGAAATGCTCACTGCTGACGGTAAGACGTGGGAGAATCCTGCAGTTGGATTCCAGTTACGCGATGATGGCATGCCGTTGCCTTACGTCGACAACACCGTGCGGATTCTGTTGGGCACTCAAATCGGGTGTGCTCAGTGTCATGATCATCCGTTTGATCAGTGGACCCAGTATCAGTTCTATGAACTTGCTGCATATACCAATGGCACCCGTACTCGCATTTTGCGTGGTTCACCCGGGTTTACAAAACAGAACCCGGCAAACCTGTTGATCAACGAGGCGCGAACCAAGCACGACAAAGGCCGAGTCCCTGGTGAGTTTCAGAGAATCGCACGAGCGAATACCTACAGTGTCAGCGAGGCCAAGAATGCTGTCATGCGTTTGCCTCATGACTATGCCTATGAGGATGCGAAACCGAAGGAGGTTGTGAAGCCTGCCGTTCTGTGGGGCGAAGTTCCGACCAAGGCTCGTAATGGATCACCGCGTGAGCAGTTCGCTGCTTGGGTCACCAGCGATGACAATCCACAATTCAGTAAGACGATCGCCAATCGCTTGTGGAAGCGGTTCATGGGTGTGGGCTTGGTGGAACCCATCGATGATTTTCGCGACGAACACCCTTGTATGAATGAGCCATTGCTCGAATTTCTGAGCAAGGAGATGGTAAGTAACAATTACGACTTGAAAGAGTTCATTCGAACCATTCTGTACAGCCGTACTTACCAGCGTGAGTCAACGGACTATGAAATCACGTCAGGAGAACCGTATTATTTTCAAGGACCTGCCCTGCGTCGGATGACTGCTGAGCAAGTTTGGGATTCATTCCTGACGTTGGCAGTGCACAACCCTTGGCCATTCCAACGCCCGACTGCTGAGGACATGGCTCCAGTTCTGAATCTTGACTTTGGCACTGCCACCTACAGCAGTGTGAAGAGCAAGTCCGAGCGATTTGCGAAAACCTATTTCATGAATCCTTATAAGCGATCGCTCAATGAGCACGCTTATCAGGGCAACGTGCTGTGTCGTGCTAGTGAGCTGCCATCACCCGTGCCTGCTGACCACTTTCTGAGGCAGTTTGGGCAGGGTGATCGCGAAACAATCAATGGCGGTCAGCAGGATGCAACAGTTCCACAGATTCTCGCGATGTTCAATGGACCGATCACGCATGTCATGCTCGAAGCAGGGTCGGCTTTGGTCGATAACCTTGTTGCGGTTGATAACACCCGAGAACGAATGGAGGCGGTCTTTTTGAGTGTGCTGGCTAGAAAGCCGAATGCCACCGACCGACGCGCTGCAGCGAGTGAGTTTTCCAGAACCGAAAGTGATGGAAAAGCGTTTGGCAATATTGTTTGGGGGCTACTGAATACCCGAGAATTTCTGTTCATTCAGTAGGACCCTGATAAATGTGTCCGTCGATGCTACGGCAGAAGATGGGCCGCGTACGAGAAGACTTCACGGAATGAATCGGAAATGACGATTCCGATTCTGACACAAAATTACCTTTTAGGTAGAACTCAAAGATAGTGGCGCTAGTTGCCCCGGAGATACAAATGCCCCGACCTGAATTTGCCCCCGAACAACGCCGTGATTTCATGAAGACCATTGCCAAGCAGACGCTTGGGGTCTCCTTCGCTGGATCTGTTGCATCGCAAGGTCTGTTTGATGAGGCACGGGCTGCTCCGATCGCGGGCAAGGCCAAACACATCATCTATCTGTTCATGGATGGTGCGATGACACATCTGGATACTTTTGATCCAAAGGTGGGGGTCGAGGAGGCTGGCGAAACCAAGCCCATTCAGACACGTGTGCCAGGCATGCAGTTTGGGGACCGTTTTCCAAAGCTTTCTTATCTGGCCGGTGCGATCGCTGTGGTTCGGTCATTGAGCACAGAAACAGGGGCTCATGACAAAGGAAAGTACCTGATGCGTACTTCCTACAAGCAACTCAACAGCATTCAGCATCCGGGGATGGGAGCTTGGATGGTTTCAGAAGCCGGGCGGCTCAACAAAGAATTGCCAGGAAACTACGTGATCGGTGGTAGCAATCGGCATCCCGGTGCAGGATTCCTGCCACCGTCCCTGTCGCCTGTGCCGATCGCAAATGCTTCGGCTGGTTTGCAAAACACCACTTTGCCGAAATACTTGACCCCTGAGTTTTTCAATCGGCGTTTGAGCTTGGCGAGTAAATTTGATCAAAATTTCCAGAGTCGCCGAAGTAATTCCCGTATCGAAGCTTACAACCAACTGTATGGTGAGGCACGGAGACTGATCGGTAGTGATCACTTGAAGGTGTTCAATATCAAAGATGAGCCAAAACCGATTCAGGAGGCGTATGGCAGTAACCAGCTCGGGCAGGCTTGTCTGCTAGCGCGGCGTTTGGTGGAAAGTGGTGCGCGTTTCATTGAGGTCAGTTATGGCGGCTGGGACATGCATCAGGATCTCTATACCAAGCTCGACGAGCGGGCGGCCCATGTCGATAACGCAGTCGGGAGCCTGCTGCGTGATTTGCACAGCAAGGGTTTGTTGGACGAGACCTTGGTTGTTTTGACAACGGAGTTTGGCCGTAAACCGAAGATGAACGTCAACGGTGGTCGTGATCATCATCCCGGGGCCTTCAGTAGTCTGCTGATGGGGGCTGGTATCAAGGGCGGACAGGTCTACGGAGAATCAGACAAGCAAGGCTTCTCTGTCGCAAAAGATCACGTCTCTGTTTCGGAATTTAACAAGACCATTGCGGCCGCAGCTGGACTGCCACTCGAAGAAGAACGGTACGCTCCCAATGGCCGTCCCTTCAAAATTGGTGGTGACGGAGACCCTATCAAGGCTCTGCTTGCCTAGTCTCTGCACGACAAGCGTCAGCCTGGCTGGCTCGGGCCAAGCTTGAATGATCGCGGCGTAATTTCATGCGTCTGAACGTAACAGAAAATACGCTGTTTACGAATGAATGTGTTGCGCATTGATGCTGTAAAGATGAGGCAGGGAGCAAACGCTTTTGTCCCCGAAGAATCTTTGGGTCTTGCAAATCACGGCATCACAAAGATACGGCATCACAAAGATACGGCATCGCAAACACACTCTGTGGCGTCGTTCCGCAGTGTTACTCGCGATGCGTAAGCAAGCATTCTGCGCCCTTCGTTCGGCACGCCTGTACCCAGAGGTGTCTGGACTCGGAGGTGTTGTGGAGAGCAATCTGCTGCTTTTGCCAACTCAAAAAGTAGCGTGTTCATTGCTGTGGCTTGGGATTTCTGGCAGATTTCAATTTCGACTGCGAAATGCCGGTTTCGAATAGCTAGAATATGGCGGAACGGAAAGATTTTTGTGCCCTTACAACGCCACTTTGTTCCCACCTTTTGTGGCCTACCGTTTCCAGTATCCCGGGTATCCAGATCCCGGGTGTACCGTCCACTAGATTCGTCGAGCCCCTTTTGAGCTTTGATGGAATCACATTGAGTAAGAGATCAGATGAGTTTGAGTCGTCGACGTATTCATGTGCTGACCGTATCCTCTATTTTAATCGCCGGCTTTGGCTCGCTGTTTGTTCAAGCCATCGCTGAGGATGGGGTGAGTGACAAGAGCGGGTTGGTGTTGCCCGTGCCTGCTGCGGTTGCCAGTATCGCAGCCGAGATGAAGCCTTACTCAGATCCTCTGGAGCATACGGACATAACGCTTGATATGGTGCCGATTCCCGGTGGGAAATTCATCATGGGCAGTGGCGAATCAGAACCGCATCGAAATCAGGACGAGGGCGCACTACGCGAGGTTGAGATCAGTCCGTTCTGGATGGGAAAGTTTGAAGTCACCTGGGATCAGTACGATGCATGGCGTGAAGATATTGACCAGCTGCGGCGTAAATTGATGTCGATCAAAGCAGGTCCTCGGGACTTGGCTGTGGATGGTGTATCAAAGCCAACTGAAGAGTACACGGATATGAGCTTTGGGATGGGGAAAGGTGACTTTCCAGCCATCTGTATGACACAGCATGCTGCAAGGGTTTTTTGCGAATGGCTCTCCGCCAAGACTGGGCGGTATTATCGTCTGCCCACAGAGGCTGAGTGGGAATACGCTTGCCGGGCCGGCACGAAGACGGCCTATTCCTTTGGTGACGATCCAGCAGAGTTAGGTCAGTATGCCTGGTTCTTCGACAACACTGATGAGGCCTATCAGCCAGTTGGTAAAAAGAAACCCAACCCGTGGGGGTTGTACGATATGCACGGTAACGTTGCCGAATGGGTTTTGGATCAATACGCCGCCGACTACTACAGTCAAGGCAGCAATACAGTTGATCCACTGAACATACCTTCCAAACTTTATCCACGAGTGGTGCGTGGTGGTGGGTGGGATGACGATCCTGAAATGCTTCGTTCAGCCGTTAGGAAAGGGTCGAGCAATGAGTGGAAAGATCAGGATCCACAGATTCCGCGCAGCATTTGGTACCATACGGATGCGTTGAGTGTCGGTTTCCGAGTGGTGCGTCCTTTCAAGGAACCGTCAGCGGAAGAACGAAAGACCAAGTGGGACAAAACTGCTCCTGAGCAAAAAGATCCCGAGGATTAACCTGCGTCGTGGTGCATGATAGCTACGGGAATCCTGCGTCATACTTTTCTCGCGTACCCAGTTTTTTCATTCCCGCCTTTTGGTTCATTCCGAATATTTTCTCCTACCTTCCTGTGAAAAAATGAAACAAGATCAAACTCCATCAAGACGCCAGTTTCTGAAGCAAACAGGTAGCGTCGCTGCGGCTACCACTTTGGTGACGGCCGCTCCGAAGGTACACGCCGCTGAGGACAATAAAATACGCGTGGTTCTGATTGGATGCGGGGGGCGAGGCACGGGAGCAGCCTTGAACGCGCTGACAGTCGCGAATGGGCCACACCTAGTGGGTTTGGCTGACGTGTTCGAAAAGAACTTGAACAGTACCTATGCCGCGTTGGCAGGCCACGAGCAAGTTGGCTCGCGTGTCGATGTTCCTGAAGAGAACAAGTTCATTGGCTTTGATGGTTACAAACAGGCGATGGATTTATTGAAACCTGGCGATCTGGTGATCCTTGCAACACCGCCTGCGTTTCGTTGGGTGCATTACACATACGCCATTGAAAAAGGCTTGAATGTATTCATGGAAAAACCGGTGACGGTCGACGGCCCTACGTCGGCAAGAATGTTGGAACTGAACCGAGCTGCTGAGGAGAAAAATCTCAAAGTGGGTGTTGGTTTGATGTGTCGTCACTGCAAGGCGAGGCAGGAGTTGTTCGATCGAATTCAAAATGGTGAGATCGGCGACCTGACAATGCTGCGTGCTTATCGTATGGCGGGCCCCACCGGCTCGGCAGCAGCACCACCTAACGACGGAAAGTACAGTGAACTGCAGTATCAGATCCGAAACTTCCACGGCTTCCTGTGGCTCAGCGGCGGTGCAGTCAGTGATTTTCTGATTCACAATATTGATGAATCATGCTGGATGAAGAACGAATGGCCGGTCAAGGTCATTGCGAGCGGAGGGCGGCACTATCGAGGTGATAGCGTTGATCAGAACTTCGATAACTACTCGATGGAATACACTTTTGCTGATGGGACGAAGCTGTTTGTTGATGGTCGAACCATGCCCGGGTGCAAGCGGGAATTTGCCAGCTATGCCCATGGAACAAAAGGGCTCGGTGTTGTTTCCAGTGCCTCGCACACCCCCGCGAAGTGCAGGATTTATGATGGGCACAACATGGACAAAGCGCGGCTGCAGTGGTCCTATCCCCAGCCCGAGTTGAATCCTTACCAGTTGGAATGGAACGACTTGATTACCGCAATCCGTGAGGACACCCCGTATAACGAGGTTGAGCGTGGGGTGATGGCCAGTGCAGTGACGTCGATGGGGCGAATGGCGGCGCACACGGGTCAGGAAATTACTTTGGAACAGTTCATGAAGCATGACCACGAGTTCGCGCCAGGCTTGGAGCAACTGACACTTGATTCGCCTGCACCATTGCAAGCCAATGAGGAAGGACGCTACAGCGTGCCGATGCCAGGTTTGGTCAAGAAGCGTGAGTATCTGTAATTCGCTGTTGAATTCGCGGTGTACGAGTAAACCCGATTCACAGGCTGGGTGATCACATCTCACGATTGACTACATTTGGTCAATCGCGGTGATTCGGGACCTTGCTTCCTCAGCCCAAGGGCTGTCAGGTGATAGTTGCAGAAACCGTTGCCAGTGATGTTTGGATTCAACTTCGCGTCCAGTGTCATCCAAGACACGCGCCAGGTTGTAGTGGACGTCAGCGTAGTCCTCGTAGAGTGATAATGCTCCACGGAATGCAGCGATTGCCAAGTCGATCTGTCCTGTTTCCACAAGCACGCATCCCAAGCTGGCACGGGCTTCGACATAGTCGGGGTCAAGTTCAATGGCTGAGTAGTAACGCTCACGCGCTGCAATCACTTCATTGACGCGATACAACAACTCGCCAAGCTGAAAGTGGATATCGGCACGAGGTCCATCTCGTGCCAGGATTGCATGGTAGCAATCAATGGCGGTTTCCAAATCTCCGTCGTCTTCTGATTCATAGGCCGCTGTCAGGAGTTCGTCAGGCTCACTTGCAAGCACCTTAAGACTTGGATTGTTCCCTGCTGATTCATCCCAGATTGAAAGGACAGCAGGAGATTCCGTGCTGGAATTCAGTAGCGCGTCGTTGGGGTCATCCGAGACAGTTTCCAACGCTTCGAAATCAAAACGAAGTTGACCGCCGGGTTCCAGTAGACCTTCCCCCTGTCGCAGAAGAATCTGTTTGCCTTCAACAAGAATCGAAAGTTGGTCCAGTGGTCGTTGAATGTCAGGCAGTACTTCCAGCAGTTCCACCAAGCGTTGTTCGATGGCTTGGGGGCTCGCGCCTGATGCGATCCACTGAGCCAGTCGACGAGCGGTCGCCACTTCCTGAAAATCAAAGTAAGGCAGGTTGTGCAGGGTTCGGACGGGAGTAATCAGTCCACGTCGGTGCCAACGCCGGATCACTCTTACAGAGACACCAAGCAGGTGTGCCAACATGGCTGGGGTGTGATAGCGTCGGATCGACTGCTCCACGTCAACCAATCCCAGTCGTTGCCATAATTCGGTTTCGTGGATGATCTCGACATCACCCGCCGCAGCGGCTGTTCGTAATCGTTCACCGAGGATTTGGTCTTGAGGGATGGGAGGTTCTTCTGCACCGATCACCACCCAGTCAATGGGCTCGGTCACAGCATCGACAACAACGGCCTCATAAGAACGCAATACGTTTGCAGCCTCTCGTTGATTCATACCGCCAAATCGGCCCACGAGGGCAACTCGTTTCTGGTACGCCTCGCAATGGGGGGCTGAATCGAGTTCTCCGATAACACTTTCATCGGTTTCGAGATCGTCGATGGCGTTCGTGGGAGTGTTCAACAAATGGATCCTGTTTCACGGATGGAACGCCACCATTATCCAGATTGTCGCGTTGGTATCGAGTGACCGTAGAGCAGTAATTGGATAAGTTTCACCACATCCTGCTTCGGAATCTCATGAACGAAGGGATTGTTACATGGGAACCCTGCCTTTGAACCTTGTCTTGAAGCGGTTCGTCGATCATTCTGACGGCTGCCATGAGTGGGCGGGACGGTCGCTGGCCATCTTTTGATGACTGGAGGAAAGTCCGGGCTCCGTAGGACAGGGTGGTCGATAACGTCGACCAGCCGCGAGGTTAGGGAAAGTGCAGCAGAGAGTAGACCGCCGAACGGTCAGACTGAGTATTTAGGTACTCGTTCGATGCGTGGTAAGGCTGAAACGGTGCGGTAAGAGCGCACCAGCGGTCGGGGTGACTCGACCGGCTTGGTAAACCCCACCCGGAGCTAGATCAAACAGAATGGAGGCGACAGATTCATTTCTGGCGTCACGAGGTTGTCCGTCTCGTTGAACATTCGGGTAGATCGCAATGGAGGCGGCGAGCAATCGTCGTGCAAAGATAAATGACCGTCGGCGGGATTGCGCAGCAATCCCGGACACAGAACCCGGCTTACAAGCCCACTCATGGCTTTTTCTACCAAGCAACGATGGAAACCTGGTCGTGTCGCAGCCAGCACTTCATCTTGACCGCTTCAAAAGCACCACTCACAGCCGCCGGTTTCATCAGCAAAGGTAGTGTTGCGATTGCCATCAACGTGCCACAATGAACACAAGCAACGCACGCGACCGATCACCATTCGTTTTGGTGACTGTTGGATGTCGCCGGCTTGCAGTGTTGCAGTTTTTCTGAGGTCCCAACATGAACAGCACTCGAAAGCGGTTACGTCACGATCCAAGCAGGTTGACTTGCAGTACCTGTGGAAGAATGTTTCTCTTGGACGAAACCGAGACGCCGCCGTTTTGCAGCGAACGCTGCAAGATGATCGATTTGGGGCGTTGGATCAACGAGGACATTGGACTTCCACATGAGGGTGGACCACCCAATGCCGAAGGTTTTGAGCCTGAGCAACAAGAGCAGGAAGAAACTTGAATCGAAAATAGGCGAGCCGAACCGTTTTTTGTGCTCCTTTGATTTCGCTCGCTCCCTTTTGCTCACGCTAAGCTTGACGGCGTCCGGCGTGCTACCAGTGGATCTTGTGACCACAGAAACGGTTTTGCAGCCAACCTTGTGCCGATGTTGATCTGTCCTAGCTTCCCGAGCTGAGCATGAAAATGCGTATCACCAGATAGGGAGTCAAGTTGAATAGGATCCAAAGGATTTTAAAGTTGCCCATGTACTGGAAATAGAGTTTGTTGAGCTCATCAGTGGATAGTCCGCTCATTCTGGTGTGGATCCCCTGTACTGGTTTACGGAACAGGGTCAACACCATCGCGGTGAGCCCCAGAACACCAAAGTTCAACACGGTGCACCAACCTAAAAGTACGGCTATCTGTTCAATTGACATTTCGCTTGCTCACGGTGTTTGGATTTCTGACGGTGCTGTTTTCACCGTCTCTCATCATCATACAGTTTGCCAGGGCGTGACATGTGGAAGTCGCTTAAATGTCCTGTTTTGCGTGTCCTACGCTAACTTGATTTGAGTTGCATGAGGAGGAAGGGCAGGTCCGTTGATGGTGAGGTAATCGCTGCCGACACGAAGATCTTGTGATTCGCGCATAGCGTTGGTAAAGCATTCGAGGCGAAACCCCCAGATTGGTGATTGGGGTGCCATTTCACCACAGCGACCCGTTGTGCAATGCGGTGGCCGTGGAGAGGGAGGCTCGTGTAACGGGTGGTATGACTGAAAAAATTCGCCGGTGAGATTTGGTATGTCTTCCTGATCAGCGGTGGTCGAGCGTGTCCAAGCACCTTTACATGTGAAGGGTGAGCAGTGACAATGGTGGGCTAATAATCCGTGGAAACCTTTCCCTCTCTGGATGTGGGAAAGGTTTTCTTTTTGATCCATGTCAAGTGTTTTTCCTCATACAGCTCGACTACTCAGAAAGGTATATCTGTCATGATGGATTCGGTGCCGATGACTCGCGAGGGTTACAACAAGATCAAGGCCGAAATTGAGCGACTCGAGAACGAGGAAATGCCGGCAGTCACTGAGAAGATTGCTGAGGCACGCGAAGAAGGGGACCTGAAAGAGAATGCCGAGTACCACGCACAGCGTGAAAACCAGGGCATGCTGATGGCCAAGATTCACGAGCTAAAGAGTAAAATCGCTCGGGCCACGATCGTGGACATATCACAACTGCCAAAAGATGAAGTTGTCTTTGGCTGCACCGTCACGGTTGAAGACGTGGCGTATGGTGACGAAGAACAGTTCACCCTCGTTGGTGCGGGTGAGGAAGATTACGATACAGGAAAGATCCTCGTCACCAGTCCTTTCGGTCAGGGATTGATCGGAAAGAAGGTTGGCGACACTGCTGAGGTTGAGGTTCCGGCCGGCAAGCTGAAGTTCAAAATTCTTAAAATCGAATTCGACGCCTGAGTCTGAATAGTTCAAGCCTGTGACAGAACAACCTGACAATCAACCGGAAGACCACAGCAGCGATGCGACTGGTGATTCGTCCGGTGATGGTGTGTCAAGCAATCAGTTGGGTGACCCGAAGGTCGTTGGCAACGTGGATACCACGTCACGTGACGATCCGGCCGACAGCCCACGAAACGAGCAGGGACCCGGATGGCTCCCGGCTTTGATGGCCATGAGCGTGCTTGGGGGTATTGCTGGGTTCATCTGCTGCGGTGTCACCACATGGGTGCTGTACCAGAAGCGAACTGAACTTGCGGTTCGTACTTTGGAGGGAGCCTACATCATCGAGCTTGAGCAAAGTTACCTCGACCCTCCGACCAAGCGGGCGGTGGTCGATGAGGTGAAGGAACTGATCACTGGGATGGAGGCTGGTGAGTATGAGAATTGGCAATCGGCGGCAATCATGCAGCGTCTGCAGCGTTTGCCGGTTGTGCAGTGGGGCGATTTGCAGGCGATCGGGTTGTTCATCACGAAACGGAATGGAGCCGAAAAAGATGAGCAGTTGAAGGAACTCTCGCGTCTCGAGCAGGCCGTGGTGGATGGATCGGTCACGTCATTCGATTTTCAGGATGTTTTGGAGCCCGTACACCGCTCTGATCCCAAGAGTTCGAGCGGGTTTTCGTTGATTTTGCCGCTCACCGCCGAGTCGGTTGAGGAAGTCTGTTTAAGAGCAAAATTAGTGGCAGATCGGGCAAAGGTTGCCAACCGCAGATTTCCGAAGGTCGATTTGGCAGCCATTGTCCGTCGAGAGATCTCTCAGGGTACTTCCACTGGCGGTTTTTAGCCGCGATTGGACTGGTCACGTCTGGATTGCTCTCTACACTGCCAACCTAGGGACGACAAATTCTCCCGATAACCTGCCGTAGCAGGGTTGCTGGATGTCAGTTGCAGCGGTCGCGGCAGACGAGAGGTAGTGGCAAGATGGGCAACGGCATCACACGTATCAGAAAATAGTCAGTGGTTCAGGAGTCGGATGTGGCAAAGCGTCAAGTTGTAGTTGTTGGAGCGGGACCCGGTGGGCTGGCGACCGCAATGCAGTTGGCTCATGCCGGTTGCGATGTGACAGTTCTGGAACGTCGAGATCATGTGGGTGGACGGACATCTGCCATCAAGATCGACGACTATCGTTTTGATTGTGGGCCGACCTTCTTTTTATACCCACGGGTGCTCTCAGAGATCTTTCGGTCATTGGGCCGGCAGCTGATGTCGGATATCCCGATGGTCAGACTTGATCCTCAGTATCGACTGACATTTGGTGGGGGTGGGCAACTTGATTGCACTCCAGACATGGATGAGATGGATCGGCAGATTGCCGAGTTCGCGCCGAATGACGTAGGGGCGTTACGTCGCTACATGGATGACAATCGGGTCAAACTGGAGAAATTTCGTCCGATTTTGGAGACCCCGTTCAGTTCAATAACAGATCTGATGCGGCCGTCGCTACTGGGGGCTGCCAAACATCTGCATCCGTTTAGGTCACTTGGGGATGAGTTGGGACGTTACTTCAGCGACCCAAGACTCGTCATCTCCTTCGCTTTTCAGTCCAAGTACCTTGGGATGTCGCCGTTCCAATGTCCAAGCCTGTTCAGCATTCTCTCATTTCTGGAATATGAGCACGGTGTGTGGCATCCGATTGGAGGCTGCAACATGGTGAGTGAGAAGATGGCGGAGATCGCCGAGTCCATGGGAGTGAAAATTCGGCTTTCTGAATCGGTAGATTCGGTAGAGATGAACGGCAAACGTTTGACCGCTTTGAAGACTGATAAGGGGACCTACAAAGCAGATGCTTTCGTCGTCAATGCAGACTTTGCGGACTGGATGTCCAAGACCATTCCGAATAAGTCGAGACGACGTTGGAGCGACGCAAAGCTCGCAGAAAAGAAATACTCGTGCAGCACATTCATGCTGTACCTTGGCATCGATGGAGTCTATGAAGACCTGCCCCATCACAACATTCACATCAGCAGTGACTACGAACGCAATCTTGATGAGATCGAGCGTCAGCATGTGCTGAGTGACGATCCATCGTTCTATGTCCAGAATGCCAGTGTCACCGACTCCACATTGGCACCTGAAGGTCAAAGTGCGATGTATGTTTTGGTGCCTGTGACCCACCAGCACAAGAACGTTGACTGGTCCGTTGAATCTGACAGATTCAGGGAGTTGACACTCGATAAATTGTCAGCGATCGGTCTGGGTGATATTCGAGATCGTATCCGTGTTGAGCACCGCATCACGCCGGCAGACTGGGAGAGTAAGTACGCAATCTACCGCGGAGCGACTTTCAATCTCGCCCATAATCTTGGGCAAATGCTTCATAAACGACCACACAACCGTTTTGAAGAACTCGATGGAGTTTATCTGGTCGGTGGAGGGACCCATCCCGGTAGTGGCCTGCCAGTGATTTATGAATCGAGCAGAATCAGCAGTCGGCTGTTGTTAAACGACCTCGGAATGGATGCGTCTTTTATCGATGAAGCGTGTACCTGCCAGGAGGAAGACTACTCCGACTATGAAACGAATACACCCTGTACTTCAAGGGAAGCGGTTCGCAGTTCCTAGATCTGCTTGATCGAGACGTCTTTGATCCAGACCACTTGCCCGTGGTTTTGAAAACCGATTTTTCCCTTTCGGGGAAGGTCTTTCAGGGCAGTTTTGAATTTGTTGTTTGAACCGTCTGGGTTCTTGCCAGCGCTCTGCCAGCGGTCGAAGTTCCCCTGGTTGACGACGACTCCGTTAATCTCGACCGTCACCATCGGCCCCCGGCACGTCAATTTAAAACTGTTCCATTGTCCTGCAGGTTTGCCGGCTTTGGTGCTTGCTGCCTGCGCATCATAGAGGGCTCCATTGAGGTTCTTGGGATCTTTGGGACCTTTGGCAGCTTGGAAACCTTCGTTGTCAAGCAATTGAATTTCAAAGCCCTTCTGCACAGGATCAGATGGATCGGAGCGATAAAAGACTCCGCTGTTGGCAGCCTTTGAAAGTTTGTACTGCAGTTGCAATTCAAAGTCAGCGTAGGTTTGGCGTGTCCAAATGTAACCCATGCCGCGTGTTCGTGTCGTTCCATTGCGACCTTTGACCTTCTGCATCCGGCACGTAAGGTTCCCATCTGAATCGATAAACCATGCATCTTTCGCGAACTCCCACTGATCAGTGGTCGTGCCATCAAAAAGAACTTGGGTTTCATCAGCCAGCAAAGTGATCGGTAGCAGTAGAGCGATCATTGATAAAATGAGATTGCGATGCATGTCCAATACCTATTCGAGTTTCTTGTTTTGCAGATGACGTGTGGCGTCGCGTTTTGTTTTCTTGTCAAGATTTTTTTGCATTGCATCTGTCAAATCAATGCCGGACTGGTTGGCCAAGCAGATCGTGACGAACATGACATCAGCGAGTTCATCTGCCAGGTCACCTGGTGTCTCACCCGGTTTGCAGGATTGTTCTCCAACGGTGCGAGAAAGAATTCTCGCCACCTCGCCAACTTCTTCTACAAGTTGAGCCAGGTTTGTCATTTCGTCAAAATAGCGAACACCGATCGTGCGGATCCACTCATCCACCTTCGATTGTGCCTGCCGCAATGTGATTTCAGACTGCGGTTCTGGGGTTGGAACGCTCATTTCGCAAACAGGATGTAGGTACCACTCTTACCGGCAACTGCCACGTCACACTTGTTGTCGCCATTGAGATCTGTGGTGACGATTTGCAGACCGCATCCGACATGACCTTCTTCAATGGTTTTTCGGCTGAATTCCTGTGTCTTGGGGTTCCAGTCGTAGTAATACAGGCAAGGCATTTCCTTGCCGCCCGGGTCACCCCCGTTGTGACCGTAGTAGCGTTTACCTGTGATCAGTTCGGATTTGCCATCGCCATCGACGTCTACCCACGCCAGAGTGTGGGGTTGGCTGAAACTCTTGTCGATCATTCGCTCTTTCCATTGGATTTTTCCATCGGCATCAATGCCTTCGTTTTGCCACCACAGCAAGCCATAGTCGTGCCCCTTTCCAAAAATCAGGTCACCGTCGCCATCCTGATCCAAGTCAGTGACGATCATTGGGACACTGGCATGTAAGTTCCAATCCGCATGAAATTTCCAAGGTTGTCCCCACGGGTTTTCCTTGGGCTGTTCGTACCAACCCTGCCCCACTAACACGTCTGTCAAACCGTCACCGCTAATGTCGCCGACGGCCAAGCCATGCCCGTTACCTTTCTTACCAAGTTGGTGTGGTTGCATCTCATAAATTGCTTGCGATGTGTTCGGCTTTTTTCCCGGTTTCGCTGACTTTGGTTTGTCAGTGAGTCGCCAAATGACTGTAGGTACATCTTTAATCCAACTGTTGACAATCCATTCCGGCCGACCATCTCCATCAATGTCTTGCAGAAGTTGTCCCTCGTTGCGGCTGTTCTTTGTGTCGACAAGCAGGTGCTGTTTCCAGTGCTTACCAAGTCGAAGCCCTTCTTCGCCAGGATTTTCATACCAGTGGATTTCGGTAGGCGTGAATGACCCTGCAATCACATCCAAGCGTCCGTCACCGTTTACATCCAATAAATAGTCGCCGTTGCTCTCTACATAACCATTCCAGTCAGCGATGCTTCGCAGTGGTCGTGGGGCCCAATCGCCTCCGCGATACCAGTTGCGACCTGCAACCAGATCGGGCTTGCCGTCCCCATCAACGTCACCCGCCGCGATACCCTCGTTTGCATCGATAGTGAGCAATTTAACTTGGTACTGGGGATCAGAATCCTGAGCCAGTGCAGGAATGCTGCAGCAAGCCAAGACGATGAGGATGAAGAGGGAGCGGTTGAGCATGTTAATTACCTTATGTTCGACAAGCGGCGGGATCTCACCGGTAGAGGGCAAGATGAGGGTGGGGACTTTTGTGGAATTTCCCAGATTGCGTGATCGGTATGTTTTTCCATTAGGCGGAAAACGCGACTAATTGTGATTGTTTTTCGGCTTTGGGTGTTAGACTCCTGTCCGGACGCGGACAATACGGCCATGATTGTAACCTGAGAGGGTTGTGTTTCCGATCTCGAAGGCGGAAAAACACTGCCGTTTTACTCCCCTGTGCTGCTCAGACTGCCTCTTCATGAGGCCGCGAGCATTTCTTATTCAGTTGCCCCTTCAGCGTCGAGGAAGTTATGGAAATATCCGCCAACGAATCGACTCAGGTCCAGCGATTGTTTTTGGAAGACCTGCAAGTTGGAGATCATTGGGTAAGCGATGAGCGTGAGATTACCGCTGAGGACGTCGCTGACTTTGCTTTGTTGACAGGCGATCATGATCCCCTGCACGGAGATGGGGGCATGGCGTCACCGTTCGGTGAGCCGGTTGCCCATGGGCTGTTAGGATTAAGTGTTTTGGCTGGACTTAGCAGTTCGCGACCGGCTGTCGCAACACTGGCATTGGTTGGTATCTCCGATTGGCAATTCGAATCGCCTGTATTCTTTGGTGACATCGTCTGTGTGCGTACAGAAGTTTGTGAGGTGCTACCGCACGGACGTCGGGCAGGACGCGTGACGTGGAGTCGCGAGCTGGTCAACCAGCACGGTCGGGTCGTTCAGCGAGGACACTTTGTGACACTTGTGTCTTCCCGTTCTCGAA
This sequence comes from uncultured Rhodopirellula sp., assembly GCA_964012125.1. GTDB lineage: Bacteria > Planctomycetota > Planctomycetia > Pirellulales > Pirellulaceae > Rubripirellula. Next base: position 56 of record CAXGRW010000012.1, on the reverse strand, counting down.
TCCGCCGCGATCCGAAACATGAGACAGCCTCGCCACGCTCGCTGCCGGCACGCTGA
>CAXGRW010000011.1:0-23531 GCA_964012125.1 uncultured Rhodopirellula sp. | reverse complement strand
TTTTGAGCGTAATTCGGAATCATTTGGGAGGAATCCGTTGGAAATTGTTGTGCTGTCGAACCGAGTGTTAAGCTTTGCTGGTTAGGCCGACTTTTCCGTGAATCGGCATTTTGCGGGGGTGTCTTTAGGCCAAACCGCCTCCTTTTGGAAAGAAATCGTTCGTTACAGGTGGTGGGAAAATACCGAGAGGATTGGCTTGATGAGAGAAAACGGTCGATTTCCTGCTTCCCGATTCTTGACCAGATCTGTATATTGCCGGGCTTCCACTAAATTGATTTCCCGAGAAAAACGACAGAGAATCCGATGGCACGGCAATGTGAAGCGTGTGGCAAGAAAGTCCAAATGGGCAATCGCGTCGAAACACGCGGTAAAGCCAAGTACTTAGGCGGCGTAGGTACCAAGATCACCGGTATCACTCGACGTAAGTTTGTCCCCAACCTGCAACGAGTTCATGTGACTCTGCCCAGTGGCGAAAATAAGTCGATGCGTGTCTGCACTCAGTGCATTCGCAGCGGTGCCGTGCGAAAGACGGTGAAAACCAAACCGTTTGACGTCAGCGGATTAAAGAAGTAGCCATCGTGTCGCTCTCCGTCGCTGAAGTTCGAAAATTGGCTTTGCTTGCAAGGCTGGATTTGTCCGATGATGAGGTCGCCAGCGTAGGGCCTCAGTTGGATAGCATTCTTGCTTTTGTCGAACAGCTGACGGAACTCGACACAACGGATGTCGAGCCGATGACGACCGCATTAGATGTCGATAATCGTTGGCGTGAAGATCGGCAGATCGACACGCTGTCCAACGACGAAGCTCTGGCAAATGCACCTTCGCAAAGCGAAGGCTGTTTTCTTGTGCCGCCCGTTCTGGGAGTAGTGGTTTCGAAAAAGTCGTAAGCTTGGGACGGCCAAACACCATCACTGTTGGTGATCTGTTTTGAACGCACTCATTCGCTCTTGTTGCGGGGGATGACGATGGACTTTGGATTTCTGAGCTTGCTGCCCCCCTTGGTCGCGATCGTTTTGGCCGTGGCTACCCGAAGGGTTGTTCTGCCTTTGGCTGCTGGTGTTGCAGTAGGTGCTGTTGTCTTGGCATTTGGACGTGTGGAGTTGGTTACCGATTTTGGTACCAATGATAGTGTTCGAGTCAGGTTCGCGGCGCCATCCCCTTGGGTTTCTGGATGCAAAACGCGACTGGTTCTTCTTCGACGAGACAATGGAGACGAATTGCCGTCGGTCATGTCGCCACAGTTTTTCAGTGACAATGAACCATATCTCGACAGCCTCGAAATCTTTCTCAACAGCAATGCCACAAGCGAATCTACTGTTCAGGATTTGTTAGACGCGCTCGAAAACAGTAACTCGCGAGCACAATCTGTAGCCACGGCTTCTCTGGAGAAAGGCGAGCCGAGCACCCCCATAGCAGCAAGTTTGCCGAGCAACTTGGAAATTTTGGAATTTGAACCTGAATGGAAGTTCGTGCAGGGTTCAGGTATTTCATTTCCGGCTACTGCCTGGTGGAATGCGGTGGTTATTTTTGTCACCACCATTTACGAATCCATGTCCTCGGTTTCTCACATTCAGGCTCTGATATTTAGCCTTTTGTTGGGTGCGATGGTTGGGACATTGGAATCAGGGGGCGGGATGCGTGTTTTGATTGAGCGAGTTTCAAGCAAGATCAAGTCTCGACGGGGCGCACAGACGCTGATAGCGACTTCGGGACTGGCCGTATTCTTTGATGATTATGCCAATACTCTGTTGTTAGGTGGGACCATGCGTTCCACAGCTGATCGCTACCGGTTGTCACGCCAAAAGCTGGCCTACCTCGTCGACTCGACAGCGGCTCCAGTCGCAGGACTGGCTGTTGTCAGCACGTGGGCAGCAATTGAAATCAGCTACATGGCCGATGGTTTGGCTGTCGCAGGAATCAACGACAATCAAGCTGCATTCGAGATGTTCATCCGGTCCATTCCGTACCGTTTTTATCCTTGGCTTGCGTTAGTGATGGTCTACTGCATCACGATTTCCCAACGGGATTTTGGCCCGATGCTGAAAGCCGAGCAGGCGGCGCTGACAGCGAATCCTGATGGCGACTTAGAAGAAGACGACGAGCTGGCTGAACCCTATCCTCGTTTATGGTTGGCTGCAGTTGTCCCTGTAGTGCTTTGTGTACTGTCTGTGATGGTAACACTCGTTTACACAGGGATTGAAGCACAGGTAGCTAGCGAGGACGCAGCGGTTGTTGGTCAGGCTGAAAACAGTTTGCTCAGGCAGGCAGGACAAGTCATTGGCAATGGTGATTCATATGTCGCTTTGATGGTGGGTGGCGCTGTGGGATTACTCGCTGCAGTCTGGATGCACATCGCACTGGGTGGCTGCCGTTTTGCGGAATGCATGAAAGGAGCATTTGGTGGGGCTCGCCAGATGGGACCCGCACTGCTGATTCTTTGGTTTGCATGGGCGCTGTCAGCGATGACAGAAAAAAATGCACTAGATACCGGTGGCTATCTCTCCAGTATTCTGTCTGATCGGCTTGATGTTCATCTGCTGCCCACAGTTGTGTTTCTGATCGCCGGGGCAATGGCTTTTTCCACGGGTACCAGTTGGGGAACGATGGCTATTCTCACGCCACTCTCAATTGGTTTAGCTTTGCAGTTGGATGCTGAAGGTGGTCCTGGCGGTGCAATCGCATTGGCCACCTGTGGATCCGTGCTGGCGGGAGCTATTTTTGGAGATCACTGTTCCCCCATTTCTGACACAACCGTGTTATCGAGTCGCGCCAGTGGCTGCGATCATGTTTCACATGTTCGCACGCAAATGCCATATGCGATGGTGGTCGGTGTTGTATGCATCCTCGGTGGAACCATTCCCGCAGCATTCGGGGTTTCGCCTTGGATCAGTCTCGTCCTCGGAACAGTCGTGCTGGTTGCTGTCGTCCGGGGGGTCGGGAAACTCCCTCGGGAAACTGAAAATCACGCTCCCGCTGCCAAAGAGTGATTCACTCTATCTGCTGCCTGAGAACGCTGCTTGTCTTCAGTAGCATCAGTTACTTATCAAAACTGCTCAGCATCGATCTTGCGTTCGGCGAGAAGAACAGTTTACCGATTGCTTTCGGACACCACATGTTGGCTTTGGAATGATCTGCCAAAGCCCCGGGAAAATAGGGATGGTTATGGTTTTCCAGATGCTTATCAATTTCAGTAAGAACCGTTGGTTGGGATGCATCACTGTCTGTGCAGTTGCATTTCCTTTCACGCAGCGTTCCGTAATGGCTCAACAAAATAGTGTGTGGACTACGGGGGCTCAGGGCCCCGGCAGTGCAGCGTCCGTTGTTGCGAGGAATGTTCCTCCGCAACCAAAATTTGTTCCCATTGGGACGCCGAGCCTTGTCGATCAGTACCGGAATGATCACCGGCAGCCAAATGTGCGTTCCGGAGCCGAAACTATCGGAAACCACGAGAGCCTGAGCAGTAAAAGGCATTTAGTGCGTCTGCCGCAGAGTGGTTTCGCGGCGCCACCACTACCGACGACTGGGGCTTCACCGATGGCATCACCCACGAATGGGGGAATGGGATTTCCTTCCCAAACAGTGACCCCACCCTCAGGTTTTCGAGAGCCAAATGTGGGGGCACCCTTTGGGCTGCCACCCGGTAGTACCGCCCCCTTACCAATGACCAATCCAGTCCCATCTCCAACGACCATGACACCTCCAACAGGCCTCCCCCCTGCCCTGCCAATGAATTCTGCTGTTCCCCGAAATGTCCCCGTGGTGGGCTTGCCTTCTACGCAGGCGATTCCCCGAAATGCTGATATGCTGCCCATTGCCCAACCTCAATTGAATGATGGTTTCGCAACCGTGGGGAATAGTTGCTGTGTATCAGCACCAAGCAGTTATGTTGCAGCCATGGGCTTGGGCAATTGTGTCGGTGGGGGCTATCAGCCGACGACGGCCCAAGGCTATATCGCGACAGGACCGCAGGTCGCAGCACCGCCTCAGGTCGTTTCTACCGCCCCAGCTGGCTTGGTACCAGTAACACGACCCTCCGCACCGGGAGTTCCCAAAAAACCACTGATTAACCTTGGGCAGAATAAAAATGCGGTCGTAGTGGGGCAGGGAATCATTGGTCAGCCAGTGGCGTATGTCCCTGGGCAATGTATCCGGAATTGGATTCGTTATATCTCTCCCTGAGTCGAGCTGATATCCACAAGTTGTGAGTGTTCCAGCTTGAGAATTTTGGGGTCGCGGACTTCAATCGTGATTGCGGTAGTGATGCCGCCGATAACATTGAAGAACTCGCTTTTCAGGTCATGGGCCAAAGCATGCGAATCGTAACTTCATTACTGCCTGAGTTGATGGCCGCGAAATCCGCTGGTACTGATGTTGCCGTTGTTGTTGATGTGTTGCGAGCAACGTCTGTGATGACGACAGCGTTTGGTTCTGGAGTGAAACGCATTTTTACTTGTTGTCAGGTCGCGGAAGCTGTTTCGCTCGCTGAGCAGATCGAAAATACTGATCAAGAAAATCAGCGACCCCTTCTGTGTGGCGAGCGGAGTTGCAAACCCATTTCAGGTTTTGACCACGGCAATTCGCCTTCCGAGTACACTCCGGAAAGTGTTCGTGGGCAGACATTGATCATGACCACGACGAATGGCACGAAAGCCATCGAAGCAGCTTCCTCTGCCAAACGGCTGATCGCGGCCAGTTTTCTGAACCTGCCAAAAGTAGTTGAGACGCTGCGCGGATCCGGGTTGGTGCATCTCGTTTGTTCAGGCACGGATGGTCAGATTACCGCCGAAGATGTGCTGCTTGCAGGTGCCATTGTTGATGCTTGCACGGTCGAATATCAGGTCGCGATTGAAGATGACGAGTCGCGAATAGCTAGAGGTTTTTGGGCATCTTGTTTACCGGTGTCAGAGCGATCACCTTGGATCAGCGTGAAAAATGGAAATAAAACGCAACTCTCTGATTTGCTAGCTAAGTTTTTTGGCAACACGCTTGGCGGTGCCAATTTAAAGAACTTGGGTTTTGAGGAGGATCTTTCGCGTTGTGCGCAGATCGGGACTCAATCGGTGATTGGGGTGCGTTCGCAGAAAAACCCAACTGCTTTCGAGTTGCTAGCTAGTGACTGAAGCTCTTGCTTCCAACAGGGGTGTCCTGTTAACACCCACTTACGTTAGGGAGGTTATGCGCATTGGCTGATCAAGAAGATGAGGTGAAAAGCAAACCCGCTGGTCGTCGTGACTTGGTCACGGTTGGCCTGCTGCTTGCCGCTGCGCTGGTTTCGATCGGTGGTTTCTCGCTTCTTTTTTCGATGTGGTGGACGACTGACGTTCGTGAGCCAGAGTCGGTGTTGCGTCTAGCATCTCGCGAATTCGTGGAGGGTCGCCCGATAGTGGCAGGTAAATTGGCTGAGCTTGCTGAGTTGGAGGCCGCCGATTCACCTTCTGAACCGCTCGAGATGTCAAGCGACACGCCAGCGGAAGCTGTCGAAGCACAACGTATGATCGAGGCGGCAGCTGATCAGGCACGGATCGAGCGACTGAACCTGATTCGCTTGCGAGATTTTCTGATTGGAGTTGGCAAGGCAGCAGAAGGAAGTCGAGCACGGATTCCTCGCGAACAAAGACGGTTTTATCGTGCTGCGGTTCCTTATTTGGAGCTAGCTCGAGACCATGGCTTTCCTCAGGGTCGTCGCACACAGGGATACCAAACACTTGGTGAAGTCTACTTTCACTTGGGGCGATTCGATGACGCGGTCATCAACTTAAATCAGGCCGTCGAAAACGAGCCACTGCTCGAACGTCAACTTTTACCAATGATCGCCGAGTCGCAATATCGTGCGAAAAAGGATCGAAAAGAAGATGCCTTGGCAAGTATTGATGAGTATCTGATGGATCGAACTCTGAATGCAGCAGCAAAAAAGTCCGCGGGGATTTTGCGGATTAAGATTTTAATGGAACTCGGTCGTTGGGACGAGTTAAATGTTGCACTGGGGCAGCATGCAAAACAACAGAGCGAGCGTGACGACCTGAAGGATCAGGCAATATTTCTGCGGACGGTCGCAAACATTCGCAAGGTCACAGCTGAGTACAGTTTGCAGCAAGCACTGAAGGAAGACGACCGCGAGAAAATAGCTGATGACCTCGCAAGTGCATTACAGGTGCTGAATGCATTGAACCAGCGGTCCGAGAAATCGAGTGAGGTAAGGCTGTGGATCGGTCGCATTAAATTGTTACAAGGTGATGTCACTGGCGCCATCAATGCATTTCATAATGTGTTACGCAAAGATCAGACATCGAACGCTGTCATGATCGGAGCTGCCGAGATTATCGGTGGGCTTCAGGAGATTGAGCTGCTGACCCAAAGGAAGGATGGTGAGCAGGCCGTCCAAGCTATCGGTTATCTGATGAGCGAGGTGGGCAGTCGGGAAGGCTTTGATCATGAACTGATTTCTTTCCGGGAGTTTAGCCAGCGAATCAATCAGTCACTTAACCAATTGAGAGAAGTGGGTAAGTACCAGGCGGCCATTGATGCAGCACGCAGCTTGCCACCGGTTTTCGATCGCAGTGAAGCGTTGGTCCAGGAGGGTAAAGGGTACATGGCATGGGCTGCCAAGACGCTCAAGGAAGGAACTGACGTCCATGGGCAAGTGTCCGAAGCAGCGGCAGAACTGGTGCGACAGCGATATCACGCTGCTGGTGATGCGTTGGAAGAGGCTGCCGAGTTGCGTTTCAATAGCGCGGAGTACATTCCGACTCTTTGGTCGGCAATCGACGCCTATCAAAAAGGCAACTATTTTTGGCAGAGCATTCAACTGCTGGAAGTCTATCTTCAGCAGGAGGACAAGAGTCACCAGACCAAAGGTTTAATCGCTTACGGGAAGGCTCTGTTAGCTGTCGGTAAGGCCGATCAGGCAATTGCTGCGTTTGAACAATGCATCTACGAGTATCAAAAAGATCCGTTGCGATATTCCGCTCGTTACTACGGTGCTCTGGCCTACGCAGAAATAGGTGACATCGAACAGTCGCGTCGGTTATTGAGGGAGAACATTGATAGTGAGGGCCGGCTCCCAGACGACCAAACCCCTGATTTGAAACCGGAGAGCGCGGAGTGGCGGGACTCACTTTTTGCGCTTGGATCGCTTTTATATGAACTGGGATATCGGAACTGCCTTGAGGCTGAGCAGGCAGAGCCAAAGGAAAAACTTGAATTGCTGATAAAGAATCAACCCATTCTGGAATCAGCGATTCGGCGATTGGAAGTCGCTGACCAGCGGTGGTGGGATGAGCATGCGGACCCCCGTTCAAAGCAGAACGCATACTTTACCGCGCGGACCCATGTGATGGCTTCCAAACTCCCGCGAATGCAGGCCTCGTTACCCGATACTTTGGATGCTGCTCAACGCGTTTCGCTGCGAAAAGCTGACACGCACCTGCAACGGGCACTCGTAGGATTTAGGCGCTTAGGTAAGTATCTTGCTGAGCTGGATGAAGAACACGATCTGTCTGATGCAGATGAGGCAATGCAACGCAATTGCATGATGTTTGAGGCCGACGTGCTTAAGAGTATGGCCAAATACACGGAGGCCGCTGAGGTCTACCGCACAATCGAATCGTTGTACAGCGGAAGACCCGCTGCCGTCGAAGCGATTGTTGGTCGAGCCAGTTGCGCGAAAAAATCAGGCAAGGATCGTGAGTGTGAAGTCCTTTTTCGTAAGGCTAGCGAGATGCTGAAACTGATTCCAGTGGACTCAGATCCTGAATTTGCAGAGACCACTCGTTATGACCGTGAGGGATGGCAACAACTGTTGGATTGGATGATTCAGGATTTTGACAAGCAAAAAGCATGATCAAGGAAAGTGAGCAATCATGAATGGAAATGAAGTCGCTGCCTTGATACAGCAAAGGTGGGAGATACTCGATCAACTCCTGAGTATCAGCCGATTACAGATGACAGCTATTGAACGGGGGCAAATGAGCGAATTGATGCGTCTGTTGTCTGAAAAACAGAAGCCATTGAACAAGCTCATTGAGTTGGGGAATCAAATTGGGGTCGCTAGTGCAGATGATTCAGAGGATCGGTATTGGGATAGTAATGACATCCGAGAGCAGTGCCGAAGACAGCAAGATGATTGTGAGAAAATAAATCTTGAACTGTTGGCCATTGAAGCAGAGTGTGAGAGCAAGTTGAGCCAGAATCGCGATGAGTTGCGTGAGAGATTGGAACGTGTTGATTCTGGATGGCAAGCAGTCTCGGGATATGCTGATCACGAATTGCACGCGACGAGTGGTGGTTCTCTTGATCTTTCGAGTGACTGATCTGGCGAGCTGCTGCTCTCGCTTTGTCGAACCAGCGTCAGGCGGAAGAGGGCTTTCTGCGAGCTGAACGATGCGAGCGTGCTCAAGTTTTAATCTAGGTGGCAGACGCTTTTTGTGAAGCCGGAGGCGTGTCGTTTCGCCATGGCACCATGTCCAGGTTTGATTCGACTAGGAGCATTCTGATGCCCCGATTGCCTTGGCACGAATTCCGAAAGAACGGGAGAGAAAGTGTCGTCGAGAACGCTAGCAAAGACGAAACTTTCGAATCCGCCTTGCATCTCCAGACAAATCGCTGGTATGCAACTTAACGACGTTTTTTACTTTGACCGCTGCACCGAAAAATCGGGAGCGTACCATGCCCAATCATTGGATCGATCCAAGTCAGTGTCAATCTTTAGCCGTTCTTGTGGAATCGGTGACGGCACCGCTTTTAATTGAACACGAGGCCCCAATCTGCCTCGAGCTAGACATTGATACTTCGTTTGAAGTACCCGCTGATTCAGCAAGAACGGTTGATCTCGTTCAGGCGCTGGTCAACCAGTCACTTTCCGAGATGCCCGATGGTGGTGATTTGACAATCACAGCTTGTGAGACCGATCAAGGGCTCGAATTGGAACTCGCTGACACGGGTTGTGACATAAATGACCGTTTGCAGCGCACTCCGATTGCGGCTGCTGCGTTAGGAGTGCAATTGGTCTGGCAGAACTGTCCTCAGGGTGGAGCTGCAGTCACGATGACTTTTCGTCGCCAAAGCGGCTTTGGTCGCATGGCAGCATGAACAAGGGATAACCGGGTAAACCCATTTAATGTTTGGCATTTTCAACACAACAACGATTCCAGCGCTGGAGCAAACGCTCAGTTTTTCACAGAAGCGTCACGAACTCCTTGCTGGAAACCTGGCCAACTTGGATACCCCTGGTTATCGAGCGAAAGATCTTGATGTTGGAGATTTTCAAAATGCTTTGGCAGAGTCGATTGATAACCACCAGAAGTCGATCGATTTGGGGCAGCCATTAACGAGGGATGACATTCGGTCGGGACCACGGGATGCTATGGAACAAGTGGTTTTTCATGATCAGAGTGATGTGTCTCTGGAACAGCAGGTTTCAGAAGTCGCAAAGAACGAACACATGCACGCTTTGGCAATCACAACCATGCGAAGTCAGTTTGCTTTATTGCGTGCTGCAATTACTGAGCGTGCCTAGGGAATCAAAAGCCGATTGGCTGTGCCAGGGTGTCTGACATGCCATGAAGGAACGGAGCAGAATTTTATGTTACGAGCACTTGACATCAGCACGTCTGCGTTGGTCGCAGAACGAACTCGATTGAACGCAGTGGCTGGGAACATTGCGAATATCTCCACGCTTAAAAATGAAAAAGGTGAGGCCGAGGCCTATCGAGCGCGAGAGGTTGTGTTTCAAACAGACGATGAAATTTCGACGCAAGGTGCTTCTGGTGTGAAAGTGGAAGAGATCCGGGCCAGTGACGCAGAGCCGCTCTACCGTTATCAGCCGCAACATCCGCTGGCAATCAAAGATGGAAAATGGAAGGGGTACGTTGCCTACCCTAATATTGATTTGACAACACAGATGGTGGATGCCTTGGAGTCGACACGAGCTTATGAGGCAAACGTGGGTGTCATGGAGATTACAAAGAATCTGAGTCGCGAAACGCTGACCATTTTGGCTTAGCTGCAGAGTCATTGGGGATACGTCTGCCCTCGACAGCACTACCCTGCCCTGCTCTGCCCCACTAATTAAACCCGCTTTAAACACTTCGAATTACGGATTTGGTACAGTCGAAATCGACCTGAATCATGCGACCCATCAACGGAATCCAGCCGCCAACGCGTCCCGAATCACTGATGGGTGGCGTAGCTTCAAAGACTGCAAAGGTTGATTTTCAGTCGGGGATTGATGAATTTGCCAAGGTGCTCACCAACGAAGTCAAAGATGTCAATTCGATGCAGATCGATGCCAATGATATGGTTCATTCCTTGTTGACTGGCGGTGATGTTAACGAGGCTGAAGTTCTGACCGCGGTACAAAAAGCGGATCTTGCATTTCGCATGCTGTTGCAGGTACGTAACAAACTGGTTGAAGCCTACCGAGAAGTTCAGCAAATTCAGATCTGAGATGATCAGATTGACGATTTTTCGTTATTCCGAGCATTTTAAAAACTGATCATTCAATTCACTTTCATTGTGGCAGCATCTGAGTACTCATGAATTTTTTCAGACAATCAACTGATCAGGCCCGGCAGGTTTTTTTGTCGATGCCGATGCAGTCGCGAGTCATCGCGATGATGTTGGTCGCCGTGATTGCGATCGGATTAGCGTTTCTTGTGCGAGGCTCTGATACCAAGTCGACTGAGTATCTGTTTGGCGGTCGCTCCATGGGCGAGCAGGAAATGGACTCCATTGAAGTCGCCTTAAGTGCAGCGGGTTTAAATGACTGGGAGCGTGAGGGGCGACGCATCAAGGTCCCCAAGGATGTCAAGTCAACTTATTTGGCTGCGTTGGGGGATGCTTCCAGTTTGCCGATCGCCCTACGTACTGAGGTTGATCAGGCTATCAAAAATAGCAGCCCGTTTGATTCATCTGATCTGCGACATTCTCGTGAAATGCATGCGAAGGAGAAAGATCTTGGGAGTAAGATTTCAGCTTTCCCAGACGTGCGATGGGCCAGCGTCGAATATGATCGCGGGGAACGCATCGGGTTATCACGTTCAGTGGCGCAATCCGCAAGTGTGATGGTTCAGCCGGAAGGGACTCGTTCTCTGCCAAGGCAACGTGTCGTTGCAATTCAGGAATTGATCCGTGGTTCCTATGCTGGGATGGCAACTGATGATGTCGTAGTCGTTGATACCAATAGCACAACAGGCAGTTTTAACGCTGAAGAAGACCCACTGCTCACGAAGCAGCGCGAGGCTGAAACGCACATTGAATACAAATTACGGAAGTTGTTGGCCGAATATCCAGCACAGATCGCGGTGTTCGCTGAGATTGATCCAACGATGGACTCTGAGTTGGCTTCGCTGAAGTTCGATCCTGAACCGACCAATCTGAGGAATAGTTCCAAAAAAATTGAAACGACACGGAATCAACAAATTCCAAGTGGCGTCCCTGGTGCAGATCCTAATGCCATTGGTAATCGGGCACAAAGCATTGGCAATGATGTGGAGGTTCTGAACACAACACAGGATGAAAGGGATACCAGTGGTGTGGCAGGGCAGCAGTTCGAGAGTTCAAAGCTGGCAGATCTGCAGGTTAAGACGGTTCGAGTTTCGATCATGCTGCCAACCAGCTACTACAAAGAGCTGAATATTGAGAACGAAATGATCCGAGATTCAACGCAAAATCGCGCCGAGATTATTTTGGATGATGCGACCTTGGAGGGGTTGCGAATCAAGACTGAGAAAAAGATTTCGGAAATTGTCAGTCCTCTGCTGCCACGAGTTACAACCGGGGCTGATCCTGTAACGCTGGTCACTGTGCGAGACGCTCCGGATTTGCCCATAGAGAAACCAACAGAGGAGTTCGCTACAAGCCAGGCTTTGACTTGGTTGGCCGAATCGTGGCAGACACTGGCTCTTGTTTTACTCGGGCTGGTTGCGCTTCTTGTGGCCCGTTCTGCTGCTAAATCCGCTGGCAATCCCACACCTGCTGAGTTCGAAGAGGGATTTGGCCTCGAAATGCCAGGACCGGCTCCAGTCGAGCAGGATGTGGAAGAAGAGGCGGAGCGTATGATGATCACCGGTGGATCTCTGAAAGACGAATTGTTGCATCTGGTGGAAGATAACCCCGAGGTTGCCGCAAATGTGATTCGTGGGTGGGTTGGAGACGCCGCCTGATTCGCCTCATCGTAGGTCTGGATTTCGTGTCGCTGGAAATCCACGCTGAAACTTGATGAATTGAGAGCGAATTCGATGCTAAATACTCCTTGAGAGCATGTCACAGCGTGAAATGAACTGATTCCCTCTTCCAACGCAGACGTAAGTTTGACTACAAGGGAACTTCCAAGGCCAACAGCGATGGATTGCTGGGCACTCGGAAATGGTTCAGATTTTGCATGGCACGAGGGAGCGGCCCCCAATGGCAAACGGATGGGACTCAGGGTTAGAGCGTGAGGCGATGCTGCGTCGTGTCGCGATCGTGCTGAGTAGTTTGCCAGCGCCCGTCGCCGCCAATCTGCTGGGCGAAATCGACGCGGACACGAAAGTTGCTGTGCGACGCACGATGATGTCCTTGTCAGACGTCGATCCACTCGAACAAAAACGTGCACTGCATGCATTCAAGGTTTCCGTGCAGAAACCCGAGGCCTCACCGGACCAGTTTCAGGCATCCAGTGATCGTGAGGCAATTCCAAAACAGCCTGCTCAGTCACAATCGCAAGGCAATGCTTCTTCCAGAGTCGTACGGTCAAATTCAGGAAATGCTCAGGCAAACACCCCAGGGGACATGCCGGCTGATTCGAATGCGAGTCAACATCCGTTGGCCTTTCTGGAACAGGTCGATGAGAACGTGCTCGCTAACCTTTTGAAAACGGAACGACCACAAATTGTAGCGACGGTCTTAGCGTCCATTAACCCAGAGCACGCAGCACGCATTCTTGCTTTGCACGGTAGCGGGTTGGAGGATATGCTCGGTCGCATCGCCAAGATCGAGACCATTCCTCCTGCGTCGCTTGCAGAACTGGCCGATCATTTTCGAAAATCATTTGGCAAGCAAGGCGAGGGTGCAAGCGATACTGGCGCAAGCGATACTTTGGGACGTCGAGCTCTGGATGCAATCCTTGCTGCCATGCCTCGCGATCAAGAGCAGCAAGTCGAACAGCAGCGAGCCGAATATCCGAACGCTGAATATCAGCGAGCGGTTGCTGATCAAACTCATTCATCTACCGATAAAACCAACGCCGCATACATTCGACAGCAGTCTGGATTTCCATCTGCTGTCACTGCCGAAGACAACTTGAGTTCCAAGTTGCGTATTGCGGAGGGAACTTTGCCTCCTCTATCCGATCATCCGTCAAGATCGCGTGGCTCGGCGACGGCTCAAAATACCAACGCATCTCTGGTCTCACGACAGGCTGCAACCGATGCTACTATTTCTACTCCCACGGAAGTGGCAACAGCAGTGAATGAACCCAGGCGATTTTCGTCCACCGACTCGATTCACGAGCATCTATTGCACCTGTCACCACAGCACCTGTGCGAAACACTTGGCAAAGTTCAGGCCAGATCTGCGATGTTGGCTCTTTGTGGCCTGCCCAATCAGGTTACGTCGGCTGTTCTTGCCCTGCTTCCTAAGGCTGAGTCACGCAAGGTGCGGGAAGCAATGAATTCACTCGGGTCGTTGCAATTGCGAGAGATTGATCAAGCCAAAGAAGCGATTGCTTATGCATCGCTCGAAGTGGTTGACGTACCGATTCCTAGTGCAGCCTGATTGAGGTGTGATTCATGGCCACCGTTTTAAAGTCAGGCGATCGAGACAAGCAGCAAGCTGCTGCTCAAAATGCGTCTGCGATCGCTGGATTCAATCTCAGTGATCTTGCTGATGAGGGACGCACGCGTCTGGAACAGTGCCGTTTGCAGGTGCAGGAAATGCTGGCGAAGGCTGAGCAACAGGTAGAAGGCATTCGTAAAGCTGCCGAAGAACGTGGGTATCAGCAAGGCTTGGATCATGCTGCGATCGATGCGGAAAAAAAATTGCAGGCAAAAGCTGAGCAACAAGCCAGGTCCAGTACCTTGGTCATGGAACAGACGGTGAAGCATATCCGTGACACACACACGAAATGGATGGAAAGTTACGGAGAGGTGCTCACGCAAACTGCATTAGCAGCCGCCGAGAAAATTGTCCAACGCAGGCTGGAGGTCGAACCGGAGTTGATGGTTGCCTGGGCAAAGGAGGCGTTGCACAGCACGCGGTCAGCGCTAAGTTTGACGCTCGTTGTGCACCCTGAGATGCTCGCCCAAGCGGGGCCAGCTTTTGAAACCATGGTCATGTCCCCAAGTCTGCCTGAGAATACCCATGTTGAGACAGATGAAAATCTGGATCGAAACGAGGTGGTCGTTCGTCAGGATGGGGGTGAAATTCAAGCAGGGTTGACCGCTCAACTTGAGCGACTGAAGGAGTTGTTGCAGTGACGAATGTCGTTGACTTTGAACCGCCTGTCTTGCCTGATCCCATTGTGAATCGAACATTGATCCGGCAAGCAGTTGCCTACGAGGTGCGTGGACGCGTATCAGCGGTTGCAGGTGAGTCTGTCGAAATTGAAGGAATGACAGCACCCATTGGTTCCATCTGTGAATTGAGATCACAGGATGGGGCGATTTCACGTTCACGAGTGATTGGATTTCGAGGTGTGCGGCCTATTCTCGCTCCCTTGGAACGGCTCTGTGCTCTTGCTGCTGGAGATACGGTTCGCCTCGTAGACACCACTTTGAAATTGCGAGTGGGACCTTCGCTATGTGGACGCGTGATTGATGCGTTTGGGCAGCCTGTTGACGGTAAGCCTTTGCCAAAAGACTTAATGACAGTGGATGCAGAGAGGGAGCCGCCTGAATCTTTGGAACGCCCTTCGATAGATAAGCCACTGCAAACAGGAATTCGGGCGATCGACACGATGTTGACCTGCGGACAGGGCCAACGATTGGGCATATTCGCTGGTTCCGGTGTCGGGAAAAGTACGCTCCTTGGAATGCTGGCACGAGGTTCCAATGCAGATCGGATCGTGATCGGGATGGTGGGTGAACGTGGCAGAGAGGTACAGGAATTTCTTGATCGTGCGCTCGGTGAAGCCGGGTTTGCAAGGAGCGTCGTTGTTGTGGCGACCAGTGACCGACCGGCCGCCCAACGCGTGTCTGCAGCGTGGACAGCCACTGCAATTGCGGAAGCGTTTCGGGATCAGGGCGAAAACGTACTGTTGCTGCTTGATTCGGTGACCCGATTTGCAATGGCCCAAAGGGAACTTGGGCTTGCAGCTGGGGAACCACCCACAACGAGAGGCTATCCGCCAAGTGTGTTTAATCTGTTGCCAAGGTTGGTGGAGCGTGCTGGTCGAACTGAGCAAGGTTCCATCACTGCGTTCTATACGGTCTTGGTTGAAGGAGATGATCACAATGAGCCCATTGCAGATACACTTCGAGGTTTACTCGATGGTCACCTGGTGCTTAGCCGAGATTTGGCTGCAAGGGCTCACTGGCCTCCCATCGATATTCTCAATAGTCTGAGTCGTCTACAGCCACATCTGGTTTCGCGTGAGGCCTTGCAGGCGGCCGCAATTGCTCGTCGGCATTTGAGTGAGTACCACCGACATGCGGATCTGATTTCTATCGGTGCCTATCGTCAGGGTAGTGATCCTCGAGTCGATGCCGCGATTGCAATGCGAGAGCCGCTCAATATGTTTTTTCAGCAGGAGGCGACTCAAATCACGACGTTGGAAGATTCGAATCGGATCCTAACGCAACTTGTCACCGCACAACCAGTAAATCCTCAGGCAAATGTCGATAACTCAGAGCAGGCCTCCCCGACAAACACGGTTGGAGAGAGCTCGGGGATCGCGACAAACTGACTTTTTGGTGCGTTTTGCCGATCCATGACCGCGAGGACTTATCTTGGCAGCCGAATTTCGATTTAAAGCTCTGCTGGATCTACGACGTCAGCAACGCGATGAGGCGGGCGCAGCTTTGGGGCAGGCCAATGAGGCGATTGCCAAAGTAAACACGCAAATTGACGATATCAATCGTGAACGAGTTGCCCTGCGTGATACCGATGACGTGAATCGACAAGGCAATGTTTCCGTCGACGCTCTGCTGGCACACGGACGCTACGACTTGCAACTTCAGGCAGATATCGGATCTCTGCAGTCAACCGTGGCAGAATTGACTGCCGAGATGGACAGAAGGCGAACGAAGTTAGTTGAGGCAGAAGCTGAGCTGAAGCGTTTTGAGAAATTAAAAGAAAACGATGAAGCTGAATTTCGAGCCTTGGAATCTAAACGAGAGCACGCAGAGGCCGACGAAGTTTCAAACCGCCGGTACACCCTCCAGCGACAACGGTAACCGATCATGATGTCAAAAATCTTTCGAGGACTCGCTGCCTTTTGTGTAGCTACTGTTCTGACTCAGGTGATCTTGTTGAGTTATTTCCTGATCCGGGGAACACTCAACCGAAGCTCTGCGATCCAATTGATTGCACTGGTCAATGGAATTGATGTCTCTGGAATGCGTCTGCAGGAGATCTATCAACAGGGTGAGAACTACGAGCAACCGAGCTATGCAGAAATCCTGACCCAACGGAAAATGGCTAGCCTCGATATGGATATTCGCCTTCGGAGTCAGCAAGAGTTTCGAGATGAACTCAGCATCATGCTGGCGGACTTGCGGACAGATCAGGATCGCTTCAGTGATCGCTTGATAGCATTTCGCAATGAGCTAAAAGAACTGAGTGACGAAGCGCAGGATAATGGACTTCAGGACGTACAACGTACTTTGCAATCACTCGACCCGGAGCAGGCCAAAGAGCAATTGCTGATAATGTATGACGATAAAAGAATTGATGACGTTGTCACAATCCTTCAAGCCATGTCGACAGATGCACGAAAAGACATATTGGCAGAGTTCACTACGCCGGGCGATGTGGAAATCCTTGCGGATATTTTGCATCGGATCAGCGAGGGCATGCCAGTTTCATCATTGATCAAAGAGACGGGCGAGAAATTGTAGTCCTCGGTTTATTAGCTAGCGTGGCGTGACCATGCCGCTTATTCCCCGACGGTTACGAGCTCGAACGTGACTGGGGGGAGCCAGAGATGAGTGATTTGGAAGCGGTTCGGCGTGCGCGAGATGCAATCATTACCGAGGTAGCTGGGGGGAAACTCCGTTCGCTGACTCGTGGTGGTGGCGATCAGGCGTCCAACGAAGGTTTACTGGATGCATTTGCAGAGGTCTTTGCTCGAATGTCCGAGTCGAAGATGGCTGCTCCGATTGATAAGCAGACCGAGCCGTCGGAAGATTCGTTGAATCCTTCGTCTGATTCCTCGCTTGAATCAGAAACGGAATCACAGAGTGATGACGGCCATCAGCAATGCGTCGCTTTGAAGCCGGATGACCTGCTAGCAGAGGATGTTGAGCTGTCCTCCACACCCATTGTGGAAATAGCTGCTTTGAAAGAGGTCGCGCCGCAGCACGGAGAAGACTCCGAATCGCTGGTGGTGGCCGATGTAGAGACTTACGTGGCAGCACCTGTTGTTGCCGAGATCTCGGACACTGAGGTAGAAACTCCGGGAATTGCTGAAGAGCAGGTGCGGCAGGTGTTGCCCAGTGAGGATGGCGAAGATGTTGTCGGGCGGCAACGCAATGCAAAACCGGTATCAGCTTCGAAACCGGCAGATGCGAGGCTGCTCGAGGGCGCCCGGGATGGCGGAGTGGTGGCAGCGGAGAATTCCGAGCCCGAGGTTACCGCTGCCGAAATTGAACAGGAATTGAAACAGCCAATCGAGGAATCGGGTGGAGAGGCGCGGCGTAACCGACGTGCTCGCCATCGCGGTGCTCGTCATACTGAGCAAACGCGGGCACCGGTTTCCCAAAATGGTTCGCGGGAAACTGCCTCAAAAGTGGATTCGATGATGAAACCCGAAATGCTCGAAGCCGGCAGTGGTACGGAACGCGCGAACCCCATGGGGCAGGGACAAGGACGCACCGCTGCTGCAACAGTGAATCGCTCGGTGCAGGCCGCAGTGGCGGCTACTTCTGTTGCTTCGAATAGTGGGGCAAATACCTCGCGGTTCGGTGCAACGACGGCAAATGGAATCCGTGAAGTCGCACAGAACCCATCTTTGGGTGCAACGGCTAAGGCGGCTACCAGCCGGCCAGGGTCTGAGACGCGCGGAAAAAAGGTCGACACGACCGACACACTGGCACGAGTTAAACTGATTCAACGCGTAAGCAAGGCATTTCAACATCTTGGTCCAGACGGAGGGGTCATTCGTTTGCGGTTGGCTCCAGCTGAAATGGGATCGGTGCGTGTTGAAATGCGAATCCAGCAACGTAAAGTTGCAGCTCGAGTCGTTGCCGAGACCGAGGCCGCGAGTGCCGCCCTTCGAGAACATCTGCCCGACTTGCGAGCAAGGTTGGAATCTTTTGGGATGCAGGTCGAGCAGCTTGACGTTGAGACCGAAAATCTTGATCACGAGAGTGGCTCACATTTTGAGGACACGACTTCTCGTGACGAGAGTTGGCAAGATCCTGATCGGCGTCAGCAACGCGAACGAGCGAAGCAGTTTCAAGCAAAGAATATCGTTGATGTTTCACAGAATGTTTCACCCGCGGTAACAACGGCTCCTCTGTCGGCCGGTATCGACGTGCATCTCTGATGCAAGCTCATCAATGGAAGCTGATTGCTCTCGCGTTCGGTCGTTATCCCGTCGTACAAGAAGAGCGTCAGTGATGTCTTGAGGCATCACGATGCAATGCTGTGATCTTGGGAGATAATCATGTCGCAAATTGGACAGCCAGCTACATCGGGTGCTGCTGCGCAACAATCTGCTGGAACAACCGGTCAGTCGGGCGCTAGTTATAACGAACTCGATATCGATGATTTCTTGAAGTTGTTAATCAGCGAACTGCAAAACCAGGACCCTTTGGATCCAATGGACAACAGCGAAATGGTCCAGCAGATCGGCCAAATTCGCGAAATTGGGGCGACTGACGATCTGACAAAAACACTTTCTACGCTTTCTTCAAGTCAGGAATTAGTGACCGCCAGTAGTCTGATTGGTAAGTCTGTAGAGGGGTTAGCGGAAGATTCCAGTGCAGTTGATGGCATTGTTGATCGCATCACGGTTGAGACAAGTGACGAAAACGCTACACGAACTGTCAAAGTTCACGTGGGTGGAAAGACGATGGATATAAAGAACATCAGGGAAATACAGACTGGGTAATTTCTACCGATTATCGATTGCCGGCATTAAATCATTTTTAAGCTGGTAATTGGTCTCATCGTTTGCGATGAGCCATCGAGAGAGTTCATCCGGTCTCACAATCGGAGCTCTACGTCGATGGGTCTTACATCTGCTCTTACTACGGCACTGACTGGTCTGAACGCTGCGGAAACGCAGATTGATGTGATTGGTAATAACCTTGCCAACTCGCAAACTGTCGGATTCAAATCGTCAGATGTGATTTTTGGAACTCAGTTCCTGCAGACACTTTCACTAGGTGCAGCGCCATCTGCAAACAATGGTGGTATCAACCCTAGGCAGATCGGGTTGGGTGTGCAGGTGGCCGAGATTGCCGCCAATCACAATCAAGGCACGATTGAAATCAGCAGCAGTTCCTCGGACTTGGCGATTCAGGGAGACGGTTTCTTTATTGTTGAGGGTGGTGAGGGCGAACGTCTTTACACACGAAACGGTATTTTCAAGCTGAACAGTGATGCCGAGTTGGTCAGTGTTACTGGGCAGCGATTATTGGGATACGGGGTCGACGAGCAGTTTCGATTGCAAAAAACCGAATTGGTTCCACTTTCAGTGCCTCTGGGAAGTGAGAGCGTTGCCAAGGCAACGGAGAATGTGACGTTCGAAGGAACGCTGACACCTGAGGGCGATCTTGCAACGGTCTCGCAGGTGATCCAATCGGCTAGGTTGGGTGATTCGAAGGTGCCACAACCTGACTTCACTGATGTTGGCATTGCCGCGGTTCCTCTGTCTGATGCCGCAGCAGTTGTCGTCAACAATGGTGGGGTCGGTACGTTATCGGCTGGTACTTACCAGTACAGATTCGCTTTGGTCGACGCAGCGGGTACCGAAGCAACACCAAGTCTTTCGATCAGTTCAGTGGTCGGAGCAGGGGGACGCATCGATTTAAGCAATCTGCCTTCGGAAGCCTCGGGGAGTTACCCGACCGTTAATATTTATCGAACAGCCCCCGATGGCAGTGACTTCTTCCTGCTTGGTTCATCAGCAGCTGGTGGCACGTTTAACGATGATGGTTCAACCCCGTTATTAGGGACACCGTTGGACGATACCACTTTAACAGGAAATTATTCCTACATGGTGACGTACTACCGTAGTGGTGAAGTTGAGAGTCGCCCAAGTGAATTGATCGGGCCACAGAACGTAGTCAACGGGCGGGTCTCGTTGACCAACTTACCGGTACCCCCTGTGCCCGGCCCAGAGAGCGGTTTTCCTGCCTACGATGAAATCCGGATCTATCGAAACCTCGCGGGCGACCAAAATAATTATTACCTCGTCGATACTGTCGCTCCCGGTTCTGATTACACCGATTCAAAGTCAGATGAAGCAATCGCAGACTTGACGGTGGCCGGGAATCAATTGGTGAATCTCGATGGCCCAACGATTACCAGCAACACGCTTTTGACTGATGTTCTGAAGCGGGATGGTTTGACGTACCAAAGCGCTTTTGAAATAGGCACCCTGAGTTACAGCGGGCGAAAAGGGGGGCGTGCATTAGGTACCAAGCAGCTTGAAATCGTCGGAACCACAACAGTTCAGGACTTTGTCGACTTTCTGGAGTCAGCATCCGGATTGCAAAGTCTGCTCATCGATTCGCAAAACCCCATTCTTGCGTCTGAAAATAATATCCCCGGTGAATCCGGTGAGTTGGTGCCAGGGGGTTACATCCAAGATGGAACCATTCGTTTTGTGAGCAACACGGGTGAGCTGAATGCTTTGGAGATTGACCTCTCTGCATTCCGAGTGGAAAATTCTGTTGGCGATGTGATCACACCCAACCTTGCCTTTGGAACTCTTCAGGAAGCACAAGGTCAGAGTGCAGTGAGTGACTTCATTGTTTACGACTCTCTTGGTGTTCCGTTGAATGTGCGAGTGACAGCAACATTAGAAGAACGGACCAATGAGCAGACGATTTACCGTTGGTATGCAGACAGTCCAGAAAACCAACCAATCGCCGGAACTGACATTGCAGTAGGTACTGGCTTGTTGCGTTTTGATGGAAACGGAAACTTTGTCTCGGCGACCAACGACAGCATCGCGATTGATCGTGTCGGCGTACCCAGCGTCAATCCACTGCAATTCGATCTCGACTTCAGTCAAGTTTCAGGTCTGGCAACTCAGCAAGCCAGCCTTGCTGCAACGCGTCAGGATGGTAGCCCTCCGGGCGTTCTGACAAGTTTTGTGGTCGGTGAGGATGGAACCTTGAGAGGTGTGTTTGGAAACGGCGTGACACGTGATCTCGGTCAATTGCAGCTGGCTCGATTTGCCAATCCAGTAGGTCTGGAATCTCGCGGTCTGAATGTTTTCGCCAAAGGCGTCAATACCGGCTTGCCAGTCCAAGGAGCTCCCGGGGAAAACGGTATCGGTGGCGTGATTGGCGGGGCTTTGGAGTTAAGCAACACTGATATCGGAAAAGACCTTGTTGAATTGGTGATGGCTAGTACCCAATATCGAGGGAACAGCCGCGTGATCACGACCAGTCAACAGTTGCTTGATGAATTGCTGAACCTGCGTCGATAGTGAATGATTAGAAAAAATGGCGTCCCAAGCTGCAGTTCTGTCGCTTGTTGCACAAACTGCTGTGACGAGATGAGTCTCCTTTTTTTCACTACCTGACTGCAGTTGCCCTAGATTGTGCAGCTTAAATCCGCACAATCTCAGTTGATTGGATCACAGCTCGTGATTGGTACCTGCCTTTCCTCATTGGCAGCGAATCAAGTTTTAGAGTTTGATTATGTTCCATGCTTCCCAAGCTTATCCCCACCCAACGGTAGAA
The DNA here is from genome assembly GCA_964012125.1 of uncultured Rhodopirellula sp. Taxonomy (GTDB): domain Bacteria; phylum Planctomycetota; class Planctomycetia; order Pirellulales; family Pirellulaceae; genus Rubripirellula. The sequence goes on along the minus strand of CAXGRW010000011.1, from coordinate 1,473 downwards.
CTTTCCGATGGCAAAAGCTCCCAAAAATGCGATCAGCCCCTCCCGCGCTGAAGACTACCCAGAATGGTATCAGCAGGTCATCCGTGCTTCTGACTTGGCCGAAAATAGTCCTGTTCGTGGCTGCATGGTGATCAAACCATGGGGCTATCGGTTGTGGGAAAACATGCAGCGAGCCTTGGATGACATGTTCAAGGCGACGGGCCACCAGAATGCTTATTTCCCCCTGTTCATTCCGATGAGCTTTCTTGAAAAGGAAGCTGAGCACGTGGAGGGGTTTGCTAAAGAATGTGCGGTGGTAACTCATCATCGCCTCGAGCCCGATCCGGATGGTGGATTGCGACCTGCCGGTAAGCTCGAGGAACCCTTGATCGTACGTCCAACCAGCGAGACAATCATTGGCGCGACCTATGCCAAATGGGTCCAAAGTCATCGCGATCTGCCCATCCTGATCAACCAATGGGCGAATGTGGTGCGATGGGAAATGCGTACGAGAATGTTTTTGCGAACAGCAGAGTTCTTGTGGCAGGAAGGCCATACGGTGCATGCCACCAGCGAAGAGGCAATTGCCGAGACAGAGCAGATGATCGATGTCTATGCAGATTTTGCCGAGAATTGGATGGCAATGCCCGTGATCATCGGTAGCAAGACGGCTGATGAGAGATTCCCGGGAGCGGTTGAGACGCTTTCGATTGAGGCAATGATGCAGGATCGCAAAGCATTGCAAGCCGGAACAAGCCACTTTTTAGGACAGAATTTCTCGAAAGCACAGAACATTGAGTTCCAAGCGGAGAATGGAGAGCGGGAATTCGCATGGACTACAAGTTGGGGTGTCTCAACGCGGCTCGTGGGTGCGCTGATCATGAGCCACAGCGATGATGATGGTCTTGTCATTCCTCCTCGCTTGGCACCTGCGCAAGTTGTCATTCTTCCCATTTACCGAGACGATTCGCAGCGTGCCGATGTGCTGCAGTATGTCGAGAAGGTCAAACAAGAGCTGACGGCCCAGCAATATGCGGGAAGCCCGATTCGCGTCGAAATTGACGATCGCGATATTCGTGGTGGTGAAAAGAAATGGCACCATGTGAAACGAGGCGTACCAATTCGTTTGGAAATCGGGCCCAAGGACATTGAAAAGGACGCTGTGTTTCTTGGGCGTAGGGATCGACCCAAGAGTGCTCCCATGGGGCGTGGCGAGTTGATTGCTGGAATCAGTTCCTTGCTTGCAGAAATGCAGCAGGGGTTATTTGATGCGGCGGCAAGATTGCGAGATGACAATTCCTGTGTGATCACTAATGAATCGGACTTTCGTGATTTCTTCACGCCGTCCAATGAACAAGATATCCATGGTGGATTTGCCCATTGCCACTTCTCATCAGAGGATGATCTTCAGCCTTTGCTGAAGGAACTGAAAGTGACCATCCGTTGTGTTCCTCGGGACGGAAATGACGAGCCTGGAACCTGTTTCTTCACCGG